>NZ_JBFLAB010000013.1:0-91107 GCF_040742695.1 Microbulbifer discodermiae
AGTACTTAAACGCACTTCTTCAACAACCCAACAGCCTCTCTGCGAGACCAAAACAGGTTCAAAAGACAAAACTCCTGATGCCTGCGGGAGATGTGCATCTACACTCCTCCTCTTTATTTGACAGCCTTTTTACTGAAAGATTTTTTCAACAAAATCAATCAGTTGGAGCTGTCAGTCGCCACTTCTCAAGCAGCGAGGGCGCGAACTATACGCATTCACACCAAACCGCGCAAGCACTTTGATGACAAAACGGTGAAAAAGATTGCCATCGGGACCGGGTGGTCAAAAAAACATCAATTCGGGCGAAAAAACAGGTGGTATTTCTTCTTGCCCAGGCGGACCACAAAGTAGTCATCATGCAGGGCCCTGCCGTCACTGAACACCCCAGCCGGGTCGCCATTGCTGTCCATGCCGATTGCCGCGCCATTGACCAGCACGGCACTGCGCCCTAGGGCATCCTTGACCGGTTTACCGGAAGGCGCCATGCCCGCATCCACCAGCAGGCTGATCAGGCTCTGCCCATCAAAGTCCGCGGGCAGCGTCGAAGAGGGAAGGCCATCGAGGCGCAGCTGCTCCAGGTCACCGGGAGACAGTGCATCGATATCACCGGAAAACAGCGCGGCAGAGATACGTTTGGCGGCGGCCAACCCTTCTTCACCGTGTACCAGCTGGGTAACCTCACGCGCCAGAATCCCCTGGGCTTGGGGCCGGCCAGCACTATCTCGGTCGGCGGCTTCGATGGCAGCAATCTCATCAACACTGAGGAAGGTGAAGTAGCGCAGAAACCTGTAGACGTCGGCATCGGCGGTATTCAGCCAGAACTGGTAAAAGGCATAGGGGCTGGTGCGTCCGGGGTCGAGCCAGATGGTTCCGCTCTCGGTTTTCCCAAATTTGGTGCCATCCGCCTTGGTCACCAGGGGCAGGGTCAGGCCAAACACCTTGGCGCGGTGCCGGCGGCGGGTCAAATCGACGCCACCGGTGATGTTGCCCCACTGGTCCGAGCCGCCGATCTGCAGGGTGCAGGCGTGGCGCCGGAAGAGTTCGGAAAAGTCCATTGACTGCAACAGCATATAGGAGAACTCAGTGAAGGAGATGCCTTCACCCTCGCGCTGAATACGCTGTTTTACGGACTCCTTGTTGATCATGTTGTTGACGGAGAAATGTTTTCCTATGTCCCGCAGGAAATCGAGCACGCTGAGATCCTGGGTCCAGTCGAGATTATTGGCGACGACGGCACTGTTTTCACCACAGTCGAAGTCGATGAACCCGGATACCTGGGTACGGATTTTCTCCACCCAGCCGGCAACCACTTCCGGGGTGTTCAAACTGCGCTCCTGCGCCTTGAAAGAGGGGTCGCCGATCAGACCTGTGGCTCCACCGACCAGTGCGATGGGTTTGTGACCCGCCGCCTGAAACCTCTTCAGCGTCAGCAGGGGAACTAAACTGCCTATATGAAGGGAATCCGCGGTGGGGTCGAAGCCACAATACAGGGTTCGGCTCTCCGACAAGTGCTGCGCCAACTCACCGTCACCAGTCGCCTGATTGATCAATTCGCGACGGTTCAGGTCTTCCAGCAGTGTCATGTCGACCCCAGCCATACTTTCCTCTCATTACCCGAATGTGAAACCACCGCCGGCCGGCGGCAAAATGCGCTGCAACATTACCGAAGTTTGCAGTAAATACAAGCGCGCGACGGGCGCCGTCACCAGCAGCAAAGCTGTGCGGGAAGGAACCTGCTATGAATACACCGGTCAATTATTCCGTGAATCGCGGCAGAAATTTTGCTATAAAGCCGCTTCGATGTTTGTTTTTTAGACACTTCAAACTGAAATCTTCGATAAAAAACAACAGCAGCGTCACCGTATAAGTCCATGCAGAATCATCGCAAATCGACACAGCAACGTTTGCCGGGTGCCGTGCGCCGGTATTTTCCCCGTACCCATGCCCTGACAGCCGGATTGGCCGGCTGCGCCCTGGTCCTGGCAGTGGCCCTCTCCACCCCCGAGGTACAGGCAAAACGCCACTCTCTCCCGGTGAATTTGCCGGCGACGGAGCAGCCGCCGGAACCGGGGCAGGTCCCCTCCTCCAGGCAGGCAGCAGAGGAGGCGCCACCACAGAATCTGAGCGCCAGGACACTGCAAATCCGCAGTGGCGACACCCTGTCGGACCTGTTCCAGCGCGCGGATGTGGAAATAGCGCAAATGTACGAGCTTCTGGGCAGCAATCCCGAGGCCAAGCATCTGGCCCGGCTGACCCCGGGGGAAGAGCTGACCTTCCACACCAACAGCGACGGGCAGCTGCAAAGCCTGGAGCTGCATAGGGATCGCCTGAATCTGGTGGAATTTACCCGCGACAATGCGGGTATTTACCAGTATGCGCTGCACCAGCGCCAGCCGGACAACTATACCGCCTACCGGCACGGGGAGATTGAAAGCTCGCTGTTTGTCGCCGGAAGTGCAGCCGGTCTGAGCCAGAACCTGATTATGGAAATGGCGGATATCTTCAGCTCGGATATCGATTTCGTGCTGGACATCCGCAAGGGCGACAGCTTCAACGTCACCTTTGACGAAGAGTTTGTCGAAGGGGAAAAGATTGGCAATGGCCCCATCCTCGCAGTCAGCTTTACCAATCAGGGCAAAACCTACAGTGCCGTGCGCTACATCGACAGCCAGGGCGACGCCAACTACTACACCCCTGAAGGCAAGAGTATGCGTAAGGCCTTTATCCGCACGCCGCTGGATATATTCCGCATCTCCTCCTCCTTCAACCCGCGGCGCCTGCATCCGGTGTTCAAGGTCCGCCGCCCCCACAATGGCACCGACTATGCGGCCCCGCGGGGCACTCCGGTGTACGCCACCGCCGACGGTCGCGTGATCGCATCCGGCTACAGCAAACCCAACGGCAACTATGTGTTTATCCAGCACGGCGAGCACTATGTAACCCGTTATCTGCACCTGAATAAACGCAAGGTGAAACGGGGCCAGCGGGTGAAGCAGCGCCAGGTGATCGGTACTGTCGGCTCCACCGGCTATGCCACCGGCCCCCATCTGCACTACGAATTCCTGGTCAATGGGCGCCACCGCAACCCCGCCACCATTGTGCGCAAACTGCCCAAGGCGAAGTCGGTTCCCGCCGCGGAAATGGCGCGCTTTAAAGCACAGACCCAGCCGTTGCTGGCGCAACTGGAAGGCTACCAACAGCCGGCTCTGGCCCGGAGCAGCCATGCCGACAACGACTCAAGCGTCAACTGAATGGCTGAACTCTTTGTCGGCCTGATGTCCGGCACCAGCGTCGACTCCATCGACTCGGTACTGGTGCGACTCGATGAACAGGATCCGATCAAGCCGGAGATAGTGGCTGCCCTGGGGCATCCCATCGCAGCAGAGCTGCGCCGGGAAATTCTGGACCTGTGCGCGCCTGGCCCCTCAGAACTCGACCGGGCGGGCCAGCTGGACCGGCAACTGGGGCAAACTTTCGCCGAGGCCTGTAACCAGCTGCTCGACCAGGCGGGGGTAAGGGCCGCTGATATCACAGCTATTGGCAGCCACGGCCAGACAGTGAGGCACAGGCCACCGGGGTCGGTGACCCTGCCCTTCAGCACGCAATTGGGCGATCCCAGCACTATTGCCGCACTGACCGGCATCACTACCGTGGCCGACTTCCGCCGGCGGGACATGGCCCTGGGCGGCCACGGGGCACCACTGATGCCGGCCTTCCACCGGGCGGTGTTTGCGGGCACAGGTGACCGCGCCGTGGTCAATATCGGCGGTATGGCCAATATCACTGAGCTGCCCGCTGATGGCGGCGTGCGCGGCTACGACACCGGCCCGGGCAATGTGCTGCTGGACTATTGGGTTCATCTCCACCGGGGGCAGGCCTTCGACCGGGATGGCGCCTGGGCCGCCTCCGGGCGGGTAAATCCCGGACTTCTCGGGCGCATGGGGGATGACCCCTACTTTATCCAGGCGCCCCCCAAGAGTACCGGGCGCGAGCATTTCAATGCCGACTGGCTGGAGCGCGCCTGTGCGAAGCTGGAACTCCCACCGGAGGATATACAGGCGACACTGGCGGAATTGACGGCGACCAGTATCGCAGACGCTGTGCGGGGATTTGCCGCCGCTGGTGAGTTGCTGATCTGCGGGGGCGGCGCCCACAACAGGGATCTGCTGGCACGCCTGGGCCGCCACCTGCCAGGCTGGTCGATCGCCGACACCGGCAGCTACGGTTTGGATGCGGACTGGCTGGAAGCCGCGGGGTTTGCCTGGCTCGCGCGCCAGGCGCTGCGGGGCCTGCCCGGTAACTGCCCGGATGTAACCGGCGCGAGCGCCAAAACGGTGCTGGGAGGCATCTACCCTGCCTGAACAGGGAGGGGCAGCAGGGCTTGTGAACAGGGCTAGATCGAAAAGGAGGAGCCGCAGCCGCAAGTGGTGGAGGCGTTGGGGTTGTTGACCACAAAGCGGGATCCGGAAAGCCCCTCCTCATAGTCCACGCTGGCACCCACCAGGTATGGATAGCTCATGGCATCCACCAGCACCTGAATCCCACCCTTTTCCACCAGGGTGTCGTCCTCGGCCACCAGCTCGTCAAAGGTAAACCCATACTGGAAACCGGAGCAGCCACCACCGGTGACGAAAACCCGGAGCTTAAGCTGCGGGCTGCCCTCTTCTTCCAGCAGGCTTCTCACCTTGGCAACAGCCTGGTCGGTCACGTTCAGCGGGTCGGGAGAAAAAGATACAGCTTCTGACATAGGCCTCTCTCAGCAGGGTTGCGCCCACACTTTGCGTGAGCACAGGGGGCATGGCCCGATCCGCATCTTGCTAAACCCAATTAAAATAGTCAAGTATTACCGGACTCCAAGTGCGACTTGCGCCGATACTTGAAGCCGCCAAATCTGGTTATTTAGTCTGACTCGCCAACGGCCTCTTCCACATATTCCAGCATGCGCGGCTCACCGGTGCCGTCGATATCGATGTTGGAGACCAGGGAGCCATTGACCTGAGCACCTTTGACCATTTCGATCAGCTTGTAGTGGACATTGCCCTCCACCATCGCCTTGGACGAAAGCTCCAGGTGGCGAACAGCATAAACGTCTCCCTTGACGTTGCCGTTGATCACCACGTGCGGCACGCGGATTTCGCCTTCCACCATGCCCCCATCGACGATCTGCAGTCGCGCGTCACTGTCACTGTGAGCGCTGACATTGCCCTTCACCTTGCCTTCGATCACCAGATTGCCGCGGAAATGCAAATCCCCGGATACCTCGGTTTGGCGCGCAATTAATGTCGTGTTGTTGTTTCCGGAATTCGCCATAGTTGTCGTCTTCTCTTTCTTTCTCAACATAACCCAATCAAAACCTCTTGTTTGCAGCCCCGCGGCTAGCTTTTCTGAACCAGCCAGCCGTAGCGCTGCTCTATATTGAAACCCTTGCGCCCGCTCGATTTAAGCGACAGCTCGACACCCTCGGGGACAAAGCCCTCGGGCAACTGTAGCTCGCCCTCGATATTTTGGAAGTACTTGAAGCGCAGCGGTATCTTCTCGTTATCCACCTGCAGTGAAAGCTCGCTGAGGGGGTAGCGCATAGGCTCCCCATTCTGATCGCCCACCACGATAAAAGTTGCCTGGCCGGTCACCACACTGTGTCGCATTGTCGACTGCTGTACCAGTAACTTGTACTGAAAACGGCGGGGGTCAGCGGTATGGGAGAGACTGAAGCGGCCGATGGAAACCCCTTCGCTACCATCGGTGGGGGCCATCAAGCCCCGGTAAAAGGAGATTTCCTGCTTCAGTTCGGCAATGCGGCTTTCCCGCTCCACCAGTTCCTCGCGAACCTTTTCACCCGCCCTTTCCCCGATGGTCAGAGACTGCTCTGCGGTGGCCACCCGCAGCCGCAGCGCTTCATTCTCGCGCTTGAGGCGGTTCAGTGTTTCCACCGCCTGCTCATGGGCGAGTGTCTTCTGGTCGAGGCCCCGCCGCAGATGGTATTGGCCGGCGTAATAAGCCGCGGCGGATGTCCCCAGCAGCAGTAGCGCCATCCCCACCACGGACAGGGTTCCGGCGAATGGACGGTGCCGCACCACCTTCATACGGTACTGTTTGCTGCCTTTAACTTTGTGCGCCATGTGAACCGCTGAATCTGTGTCCTGGGGTTAGGGGTGGTTGAATAATATGCCGATTCTAAGGCAGCAACGCCGGGCTCTCCAGCCCCTGGGTCTCATCCAGGTCAAACATGATGTTCATATTCTGGATCGCCTGGGCGGAAGCCCCCTTGGCCAGGTTGTCGATCACCGACAATACCACCACTGTATCCCGCTGCTGTGGCCGCAGTACGGAAATACGACACATATTTGTCCCGCGCACACTGCGGGTCTGGGGATGACTGCCCATGGGCATCACATCCACAAACGGCTCATCCCTGTAACGGCGCTCGAACAGCTGCTGTAGCTGTTCGCCGCCGGTCTCCTTCACCGCGGTGGCAAACAGGGTGGCGTGAATGCCCCGCACCATCGGCAACAGGTGCGGCACAAAGGTGACCCGGGCAGACTCGGCTCCCCGGGGCCGTGCACGGTTGAGTCCCTGCTCGATTTCCGGCAGGTGGCGGTGTCCGGCTGCACCATAGGCGCGGAAGTTGTCACTGTTTTCCGCCAACAGCAGATCCACCCTGCCCTGCCGGCCCGCACCGCTGGCACCACTGGCGGCACTGGCGACCAGTTGCCGCGGGTCCACCAGTGCGGCCTCCAGCAGGGGAATCCAGCCCAGCTGGATGGCGGTGGGGTAGCAGCCGGGACAGGCGATCAACTGCGCGCGGGCAATTTCGGCACGGTTGACTTCCGGCAGGCCGTAAACCGCCTGAGCTGTCAGTTTCGGCGCCGCATGTGGCTGGCCGTACCAGTGCTCCCAGGCACCGACGTCGCGCAGGCGGAAATCGGCGGACAGGTCGATTACCCGGACACCGCGACTGATCAGGGTGGGTACCAGAGCCTGGGCGACCCCGTGAGGGGTGGCAAAGAACACTAGGTCACAGGCCGCCAGCGCAGCCGGATCCGGGTCGCTGAAGATCAGGTCGCAGTGGCCTCTGAGGTTGGGGAAAAGCTCCGCCACCGGAGTTCCCGCCAGTGAGCGGGAGGTAATTGCGGCCAATTCGACCCCTGGGTGCCTGCTCAGCAGACGCAGTAATTCCGCGCCCGTATAGCCGGTGCCTCCCACGATTGCTGCCTTGATCAAGTCTGCACCTCCGCACTTTTGCTCTGCGACCCTGTCGCCGGCCCACCCGGCGCATTGGGGGTCAGCACTCTACCATACGCGGGTCCCTTGCAAAGCACACAAGGTGCACGCCGGCCGGTCCCGCGACCGGTACAGAAAGGGATCCACTGGACAATACCGGCGGGGCCATTATCCTGCCGCGATCAGTCGAAACTTTTTACCGCGCCCCGTTGGCGACCGCACAATAAAGGAAATTTCATGCTCTGGGTCAAAGCCTTTCACTTAATGGCCATGGTTACTTGGTTTGCAGCACTGTTCTATCTGCCGAGACTCTTCGTGTATCACATAGACGCAACCGATGCGCTCAGCCGCGATCGATTCTGCATCATGGAGCGGCGGCTGTACCGGGCCATCGCCATTCCCTCCATGATCGCCACCATACTTCTCGGCATCTGGTTGATCAGTTTTAACCCCTCCTACTACAAAAGCGCCGGCTGGCTGCACGCCAAACTCGCCGTAGTGGTGCTACTGATCGGCTACCACCATGTCTGTGGCGCCTATGTGCGAAAATTTGCCGCCGGCACCGTGACCAGGAGCGGCCGTTTCTTTCGTATCTTCAACGAGCTGCCGGTACTGGCACTGGTGATTATCATTCTCCTGGCGGTGGTGAAGCCGTCTTGACCCAGGGGCTCCCGGCCGTCACTGTTAACCCGGCAACTTATTTTGGCTGCCGGGTTAACAGTGCAATAGGCGCAAGAAAAACCGGATGTGGCACCAAGGACAACTATTGACCCGATAATCCAATAAATGATCCTTCAACAGCCTGCCAGGGCTTGTTCAGCAGCCTGCTAGAATAACTCCATGCCATTACAGAGCCAGACCAGCGACCAATGGATACTTGCCAACCCATCGTGCTGACGGTCACCCATCACGATCCCTGTGGCAGTGCGGGTATTACAGCGGATACAGAGACTGCGGCCAGCCTCGGCTGTCATTGCACCTCGGTGGTGTCGGCCATCAGTGTCGGGGACACTGGCGAACTCCTGGGTGTGGCACCGGTGGACGACAGCCTGTTGATCGAGCAGGCCCGCGCTGTGCTGGAAGACATGCCGGTAGCAGCCATCAAGGTGGGCTACCTGGGCTCGGTGGAAAATGTGCGCGCGCTGCACAGCGTCTTGCGGGACTACCCGGATATTCCCCTGGTGATCGACCCGGACGCCACTCTGGCGGACAAAGAGAGTGTGCTGGCACCCCCCCTGTGGGAGGCCACAGTCTCCCTGTTGCTGCCCTACGCCACCATGGTATGCCCCAACCGGCGCGAAGCCAGGGCCATGGCGGTGGAAGCCGATGTTCTGGATGCCATGGCCCAGGAGTTGCTGGAAAATGGCTGCCGCTACCTGCTGCTGACCGGAGTACCCTGCGAACAAAAGCTACAGAACCGCCTCTACGATGTGCGCGGCCTGATCCGCGAGTTTCACTGGGAGCGGTTGCCTCCGGCGGCCTACGGAGTCTGCGGTACCCTGGCCACGGCCATCGCCTGCCATATCGCCCACGGCCTGACCATTATCGAGGCGGTCAGCCGCAGCCAGCAATACGCCTGGAGCGCGATCAGGGACAGCCGCCGCCTGGGCATGGGGCGGCCCATTCCCAACCGCCTCTTCTGGTGCGGGCGCTGAGCCGGTTCGGGTACTCCTCCCCCACCCTTGGCCCGCTACACCTAGGTAAAGCCCACCCAGCGCTGACTGACCATCCCGAGCCCGATTCAAACTCAGTTTGTCCTCACAGCCCCTGGCCGCGATAATGATGCGCCGGCTTTTTGGCCTTTTTCCAACTTCCAAATGAATTCTATGAGTAAATCCGAACAGCTTTTCGCACAGGCACAGCAGTTTATCCCCGGCGGCGTCAACTCACCGGTGCGGGCTTTCCGCGCGGTGGGCGGCACCCCTCTGTTTATCCGTCGCGCTGAGGGTGCCTACCTGTACGATGCCGATGACAAGCGCTATATCGACTATGTCCAATCCTGGGGCCCCATGGTGCTCGGCCACGCGCATCCGGAAGTGATTGAAGCGGTGGTGGAACAGGCCCAGTCCGGTCTGAGTTTCGGCGCCCCAACCGAGTTGGAGACAGAGCTGGCCGAAGAACTCTGCCGGGTGTGGCCCAATATGGACCTGGTGCGCTTCGTCAATTCCGGCACCGAGGCTACCATGAGCGCCATACGGCTTGCGCGCGGGTTTACCGGACGCGACAAGATAGTGAAGTTCGAGGGCTGCTATCACGGCCACTCGGATTCGCTGCTGGTTAAAGCCGGGTCCGGCGCCCTGACCATGGGGGTACCCTCCTCTCCCGGCGTGCCCGCATCCCTTGCGGACCACACTGTCACCTTGAGCTACAACGATGCAGAGGGGGTGCGCGCCTGTTTTGAGGAAATTGGCAACCAGATCGCCTGTATTATCGTCGAGCCAGTGGCCGGCAATATGAACTGTATCCCGCCGCTACCCGGCTTCCTGGAAACCCTGCGCGAGGTGTGCGACCAGCACGGCGCCCTGCTGATTCTCGACGAGGTGATGACCGGCTTCCGTGTGAGCCTGACCGGCGCCCAGGGTTTTTATGGTATCGAGGCCGATATCACCACCCTCGGCAAGGTGATCGGAGGCGGCATGCCGGTGGGCGCTTTCGGCGGCAAGCGCGAGATCATGCAACAGATAGCACCGCTTGGTCCGGTCTATCAGGCGGGCACCTTATCCGGCAACCCGGTGGCCATGGTAGCCGGCCTGGAGACACTGCGCCTGGTGGAGGAGCCCGATTTCTACGCGCCGCTGGTGGCCAAAACGGAGCGTCTGGTAGAGGGCGTCCTGGCCGAGGGCAAAGCCGCCGGTATCCCCATCACTGCCAACAGAGTGGGCAGCATGTTCGGCTTTTTCTTTACCGGCGAGCCCCGGGTGACCAACTACCAGCAGGTGATGGCCTGCGACAATGGGCGTTTCAACCGCTTTTTCCACGGCATGCTGGAAGAGGGCGTCTACCTGGCGCCAGCGTCCTATGAGGCCGGGTTTATGTCTGCCGCCCATAGCGATGCGGATATAGAGGAGACGATTGCCGCAGCCCGGCGGGTATTCGCCCGTCTCGACTGATTGCCGGCTGGCGGCGCATCCGCCAGGTGGTGGGCGCCGCCAGGGGATCTATGCCCTTACCGAGACAGGGCGATATGGAACCCCGGGCGGATGCACCTGGCTGACATCCAGGATAAGGGAAGCCATCATCTCTGCGGCCTTTTTCCAGGTCAGTCCCCGCAACTGTGCGGCGGCATTGCCGGCCAATGCCCGGGCCACTGGCACCTCATCCAGTAGCCTGGCACTGACCTGTGCCATTTCCCCCACACAGGATATATCGACGGTGGGTACCGCGGGGACCGCCTCCACGAAACCTACGGAGCGGGACGCCACTACCGGTGTTCCCAGTTGAATCGCCTCCACAGCGGCTATCCCAAATGGCTCACTCCGGGATGGCATCACCATTAACCGGCTATGGGCCAGAATTTCGGCCACTTCCGCCTGATCCAGGAAACCGTGGAATGAGACCCGCTTACCCAAAGTTTCCAGGGCCCGCAGCTGCAGTGAGTCCGACATATCCCCCGTGCCCACGATGGAGAATTCTATGGTGGCATCCCTCTGCGCCAGCAACTCGGCGGCGGAAAGAAAAATATCCGGACCCTTTTGCGTAGTCAGCCGCCCCACAAATGTGACACGCCGGGGCCGCTGTTCCAGAGGGGCGGGTAGGGGATGCTTTTCGAAGGCGGGAGTAATTCCATTGTGGACCACGGTGATTTTTGCCGGGTCCAAACCAAAGGCACGCACAATGCGCCGCTTGGTGTACTGGCTTACCGCCACTATCGCCGTCGCCTTTTCGAAAGCTTCCTGTTCAATCCTTACAATAACGGGATCCGGGCCGGTGGGCGCGCGATCAATCTCAAGCGAGTGCACATGCGCAATAAAAGGAAAACCGTAGCTTTGCTGTAGTCGCAATGCGGCTGAGAATGTCAGCCAGTCGTGGCTGTGGACCACCGAGCAGGGCTCTCGCCGACAGTATTCAACCAGTTGCTCCGCATAGGTTCTGGTCTCCACCAGCAACTCATCCGCCCCCAAATAGGCCGAAGCGACCCCTTCCCGCTGACGCTCAGATGTATCCGGCAGTGCCACCCTAATTGCAAGCTCATGCCTCAGCGCCATTTCCTCGCAAAGCCCCTTGCAGGCGACGCCCAGACCGCCGGAAATAAATGGGGGATACTCCCAGGCCAGAACCAGCACGGGCAGCCCGCCCGCGTTTCCAGCGGCCCTGCCATTTGGGGGAACCACCAGCCTGACTTTATTTTCGGTGGGGCAAAACTGATCGCGCATCTCAACGGACATGGAGCACCTCCACCCCAAGCGGAGGAAGCGAAAAGGTCAAGACCTCATCGACGATACTGGCTTCACCCGCCGACCGAAACAGATCGGCGGACAAATCCGGTTCGGAGCTGCTGATACCTGGAACTGACACTTTGTCCTCAAGGGTACAAAGGGTCCGGTTGATCAGCAAAAAAAGCGAAGCGGACAAGTCATGTGCCGGAATAGTGATGCAGACTACCTGTTGGGCGGCAACCTCCAAACAGGAGGACGCCTCGACATCGTATTTCTGGCGGGCCTGCGCCAGCCATACAATAAGGCGGTAAGAGGGTGTTTCTTCGCTGTAGGGTGAATAAGATGGGTGGTTCAGCTCACCGAACAGCCAGATACACTCGGGATTGGGGAACATATCCTCGCGGACATAGCAGTCGTGAGCGACAACACTATTGGATACCGGATCCCAGTAACTACCCAGAGAACCTTTAAATTCCTGTTCAGTTCCGTAGTAGATCACCGGCGTAAGGCGCCCCAGTATAAGAGCTGTGAGGCAGAGCTGCATCGCCGCCGGGGCCAGGGTGCCGAACTGTTCCCGCAGGGCGTGCAATAGGCGGGTTTGATCCTGGTTGTCCAGAAAAAGATAATCCCCACGCGATACGCCGACCCGCTTCGCCAGCCCCTCAAAGTCACTCAGGTAGTCGATAAATCTGCAGATTCCCTCACCACTTTCGAGCCCGGAGCGAAGATACTCATTGAGGGGAAACTGCAACATTCCGGAGAAGCCCGCCGTACGCCAATCCCTCAGTTCCTCTTCTTTGGTCACTGCGTGCTCGGCTATCTGTTCAAAGTCTGCCTTGCCGATGGCCCGGGCAAAAAGTTCGACTTCACGGATACACTCTTTCCAGTAATCGGGCTCCACATGCTTGACCGCGTCATAGCGGATACCGTCAAAATCGAACTCGGCAATCAGATACTTGATGTGGGTGATCAGCAGGTTTTGAACCTCCTGCTGCTCGGTTTTCCAGTCCTCGAGCAAGCCAAACAACCGGCAGCGGATTGGGTCCTGAAAGCTGTCCCCGTGAAACAGATCCGCTTGTCTCGCCTCCTCCGGATAGGGAAGCAGCGTAGCGGTGCTAAATGGATCCTCTCTCTGCTGGATGACTGGGGGGCCCCAGTCTTTGCGCACCAGGTGGTCCTCGTCACTCTGGGTGTAAAACTTGAACTTGGGGCCCTCCTCCGTTTGCCAGTCGATCATATCCCCAAGGTGATTGCATACCACATCAATCAAAACGCGAATGCCAAGCGCGTGGGCACCGTCAACAAAGGCCCGCAGATCCGCCGCTTCGCCAATAAGCGGATCCAACATAAAAAGGTGGAGGGGGTGGTACCCGTGATAGAGAAGGTTGGCGTTAAGGTATATGGGATTGATGAGAATGGTTGTGACGCCGAGCCGATGCAAATAATCCAGACGGCCTGTCAGTCCCGCCAGGTTTCCACCGTGGCGGCCAAATGGGGAATGCGCGCTGAGGAAGGACTCTTCAACCACCGGATCGAGCTTGCGGGCGCCGATCGCGAACCTGTCCAGCAGAAGAGAATAGATGATCTCGGATTTTTTGCGCGGCAGCTTACTGGGGCTTTTTTTTGGTACCGGGCCCAGCAGCCTGCGGTCATCACATTTCCATTCGCGACAGGGAATATCGTCCAGGTTGCGGGGGATCGTATCTGAAATGGCGATAAATCGTGTGAAGGGCAAAATACGGAGATCCGTATCTCTGACACCCAGACGATATATATAAAATCCCGCATCCAGATGAAATTCTGCATCGATGCGGATTCGGTTGCCCTGGCGCTGGACCTTTGCCGGAATTTCCACGGTACTATCGCCGCACCAGGCGTTGACTGCGAAAACCGGCTCCCCGCCTGTAAACAGAGCGGCATCGACATTGAGCCGGACTATGACCGGCTCCCGGGTGCGGAATATCCATCGGTTGGGTGCGGCTTCGATAGGTTCATAGTCCTCGTCAAACAACCCCATCAGCCTCGTCGGGTACCTACACAGCTCCGCCACACATCCACCCTTTTTTCAATTATTTTCAGGCATCAAAAGTATGTGCAGATGCGGCGCCATAATCAACCGTTGTCAATAATCCGCCCATCAAACGTCCGCTATCTGGAGTCTGTGTCCAGATTACTGGGAACAGACCCGGGCGACGCTTTTGTCAAGACGCACTGCCCCCGCAACCCCTCAAAATATGGCGCATCGGAAATCGAGCCGCTAGCGTTACAGTCTCATAGGGGGGCGGCCCGGTCCGGGCCCAAATGACCGTAAATTCACAGTCACAGCTGGCACAGCCCTGGGCCTGGCGACTAGCCCCCCGCTTCATAGCCTTCGATTTCTGTCATCTACACAAGGGGTTTGCCGGGGCAGTTTGGTATGATGGCGACCAGTTGTGGCCACAGATTTTTTGCGGCCCAGTCGATAGCGGAGCGATTTCCCCATGAGCCAGATTCTCAGCCGTGGCGCCTACCCCAACACCCGCCTGCGCCGCCTGCGCGCCCAGGAGTTTTCCCGCCGGCTGGTGCGGGAATCCCAACTCAGTTGTGATGACCTGATTCTGCCCCTGTTCGTGATCGAGGGTCGCAATACTTCCGGGCGGGTAGCGTCTATGCCGGGAGTGGAGCGCCTGAGTGTCGACCTGCTGGCGGACAAGGCCAGGACACTGCAGCAACTGGGCATTCCCGCCGTCGCACTCTTCCCGGTTGTGGATGCCGCCCATAAAAGCGATGACGCCCGCGCTGCCCACGATGCGGACGGCCTGGCTCAACGCGCGGTGCGGGCGCTAAAAGACGCAGTGCCGGAACTGGGGGTAATCACCGACGTGGCCCTGGACCCCTTCACCAGCCACGGCCAGGACGGCTTAATGGATCACAGCGGCTATATCGTCAATGACGAAACCGTGGAGGTGCTGGTGCAGCAGGCTTTGTCCCACGCCGCCGCCGGCGCCGATATGGTGGCGCCCTCGGATATGATGGATGGCCGCATCGGCGCCATTCGCACTGCGCTGGAGGGTGCTGGCCACACCAACACATTGATCATGTCCTACGCCGCCAAGTATGCCTCCGCCTACTATGGGCCCTTCCGCGACGCGGTGGGCTCCGCCGGCAATCTGGGGGGCGGCAGCAAAGCCAGTTACCAGATGGACCCCGCCAATACCGACGAAGCACTGCACGAATGCGCGCTGGACCTGGCGGAGGGCGCGGATATGGTGATGGTGAAGCCGGGCATGCCCTATCTGGATATAGTGCGGCGGGTAAAGGACGAACTGCGGGTGCCCACTTTCGCCTATCAGGTGAGCGGCGAGTACGCCATGCACTGCGCTGCGTTTGAAAATGGCTGGCTGCAACGCGAGGCGGTAATCCTTGAGTCGCTGCTGGCCTTCAAGCGCGCCGGCGCCGACGGTGTGCTCACTTATTTCGCCGAGGAGGCGGCCCGACTGCTGCAGGGCTAAGGCTCAGCCCGCCGCGCCGGACGCAGGTTGGATTTTTCTATTCAGCGGTAACCGCGATGGGCCGGGCCGGCGGATTGCAAGAGTCGCGCATATCAGGGCCACTGGTCATCCTCTGCCGGCGGCCAGGGCTGGGCTTCCTCCACCGGAGCTCCCTGCTGCCGGCTGCGGCGCAGCTCTTCCTGGCGGCGAAACCGCTCTTCAATCAGGCGCCGCTCCTCGGCCGCGCGGCGCTCCTCCTCCCAGTAGAGGTCATCCCGGGTATCGCCCTGTTGATCCGGCTGCCGGTCCGGCCGCGGCAACTGCAGGGGCTCCTCCCGGTAGTCCGGCGATCCCTGGGGTGCATCATCCCGGTACAACTGCTCCTGCAGCTGCCTCTGCCGCTCCTGCTGGCGCTGCTCTTGCCCCGGGTCCACCCCCCAGCCAGGGGTCATTTCCTCGAAAGGTGCCGCCTCTGTGGAGTCTTTACGGTCAAACAAGTCGCGGAACCAGCGGAAACGATCCCGTGCCACACACTCCGGTGCCGCCTGTAACTGGGTCTCATAGGAGAAGGGGATTTCTTTACCGCCGCGGCAGTAGCGCGGGTCCATATACTGGCCGCGCCGGTTGACCGGCTTGAACTCAACCCCCCGCGGCGCCTCGATGCGACCGTGGCGGTGCGGCAGCTTGCGCATGATGTCGGTCCAGATGGTCAGCGCACCGCTGGCCCCGGTGAGGCTGGTGCGTTCATTGTCGTCGCGGCCGAGCCAGACTACGGCGGTAACATCGGGGGAGAAGCCCGCAAACCAGCTGTCGCGGTAGTTGTTGGTGGTGCCGGTCTTGCCGGCAAAAGCCACACTGTCCGGCAGCGTCCGGTAGGCACTGCGGCCGGTGCCCTGGCGCATCACCTGTTCGAGGCCATAGCGCAGCAGGTAGGCCGGCACGGCATCCACGCCCCGGTCGGCGCGGCGGCGAAAATACTGCACCTGCCCGCCATCCGCATCGGAAACCGCCAGCAGGGTGCGCAGGCGCACATTCTCCCCCTGATTGGCGATGGTCTGGTACATGCCGGCCACTTCGAAGGGTGTCAGCTCGGCGGCACCCAGAAACAGGGAGGGCAACCGCGGCAGCTTGGCCTGTACACCGAGGCGGCGCAGGGTCTGCCGCACATTTTCCACCCCCAGGTCCATTCCCAGACGCGCGGCGGCCTGGTTGTAGGACTTTGCCAGGGCCAGGTAGAGGGGTGTCAGGCCGTGGCTGCGGTTGTCGAAGTTGGCCGGCATCCACACCTCGCCATTGTCACCCTCGACGCGTATCGGCGCATCTTCGATGAGGGTGGCCAGGTTGTATTGATAGGGGCGCTCCAGAGCGGTGAGAAAAACCGCCGGTTTGATCAGGGAACCCACCTGGCGCCGCGCCTCCAGGGCGCGGTTAAAGCCCGGGTAGTGGGGGCGGCGGTCACCCACCATCGCCAGGATGTCACCGCTGTGACTCTCCAGCACCACCGCCGCCGCCTGCAGGGAGTTTTCCCGCAAGCCCCGGTCCTGCTCCAGTTTGCCGGCACCCCCGCTGATGGCCTTTTCCGTCAGCTTCTGCACCGACGGTGCCAGGGTGGTGTAAATCCGCAAGCCGGCAGTGCGCAGTTCCTCGTAGGAATAGTAGGGACGCAGCTCCTCCAGCAACCGCTCGGTAAAAGCGGGATAGGGATTTTGCGCCGAGCCGCCGGCAGCGGCCACTTCCAGTCCGCGGGCCCGGTAGCGCTGGTGCTGCTGGGGTGAGATGAGCCCCTGCTCCAGCATCACATCGAGCACGATATTGCGCCGCGCCAGTGCCCGCTCCGGATGGCGCCAGGGATTGTAGTAGGAAGCACCCTTGGCGAGCCCGACCAACAGCGCCATCTCGTGGGGCTCCAGCGTATCCAGCGGTTTCTGGAAATAGAATTCTGACGCCAGGCCAAAGCCGTATATGGCTCGACTGCCCTGCTGTCCCAGCCATACCTCGTTGACGTATTCCTGCAGGATATAGGGCTTGTCGTAATGGATCTCCATCAGCACTGCCATCAGCGCTTCGTTGAACTTGCGCCACAGGCTCGGCTTGTGATCGAAGAATATGTTTTTAACCAGCTGCTGGGTAATGGTGGAGCCGCCCTGCACCACCGTCCCCGCCTTCAGGTTGGCCGCCATGGCCCTGACGATGCCCCGCGGCGATACGCCAAAGTGCGCGAGGAAGTTCTGGTCCTCAACCGCGATCACGGTGTTGGCCAGCATCGGCGGGATATCGGCGAAGCGCACCGGATCCCGGTCATCGCCGCCACCGAGCAAAGTGCCGATGCCCGCCGCGTCGAGACGGAACGTCTGCAGCGCACCGCCGCTCTCGTCGGTCAGGTTGCTGAGTTCGTCATTGCGCAGGCGAAACGTCGCCACCGCCGCAGGTTCGCGCCCGTCGGCATGCACGAAGTCGCGCCGCCAGACCCGATAGTTCATCCCCGAGCGGGACCACTGGCCCGGCTCCGAAAGCTGGTCGACGGGGCGGTATTTTAACGCGGCAAACTCCACCTCCAGCTCGTCCGGTCGCATCACCATGCCCTCCCGGAGGACCAGCGGCCGGGCGAAAACCCGCGCCGGAAGCTGATACTGCCGACTGTCCAGTCGCTCCCGCAGCTGCACGTCCAGATACACCATATAGCCGGCCAACACCAGCACCCCCACCAGCGCGAGCAGACCGAGGCGTACCATCCAACGGTAGAGTCTGGGGGGTTTGGACGCTTTTCTGCGCCGGCGTTTCGTCGCTGCCATAGAGATGCAATACCAAGCTTGTGGGTGAACTATAGATAAGGCGTCACCACTGCGTACCCGTGGATTGACCTCGAAGACGGGCGTGGGTTTCACCGCTGCCCGCGGGTGGGCCATTTATAAGGTCTCCTCCCCACAAGTCAAACCCGCGCCTTGCACTCGACATGGACAACGCCATAATGCGCTGCAATCCCTCTTAAACACACCTCCATCAAAGGACTGTTATGCACCAGTACGACCTCTATGGCATAGGCGCCGCCCTGCTAGATACCGAAATCGAGGTCAGCGACAGCGACCTTCAGTCCCTGGGGGTCGACAAGGGGGTCATGACCCTGGTGGACGACCAGCGCCAGCGGCAGCTTGTGGGAAGCCTGTCTGACCATCTGGTGACGGCCAAGCGCGCCTGTGGAGGCTCGGGGGCCAATACAGTGATTGCGGCCAGCTATTTCGGCCTGCGAACCTTCTACTCCTGCAAGGTGGCGGGGGACGACAACGGCGACTATTACCTGGCCGACCTGGCGCGCGCCGGGGTGCAATATCCGGCCGTCTTGAAGCAGGCGGACGGCGGTGTGACCGGCCGGTGCCTGGTGCTGGTAACCCCGGACGCCGAGCGCAGCATGAATACCTATCTGGGCATCAGCGCTGCGCTGTCCACCAGTGAACTGGACGGCGAAGCTCTGTCGGCGTCGCGATGGGCCTATATCGAGGGTTACCTGGTGTCTTCCGATAGCGGGCGGGCAGCCGCCATCGCCCTGCGGGAACAGGCACAGAGCGCCGGGGTGAAAACAGCCCTCAGTTTGTCCGACCCGGCCATGGTGCTGCTGTTCCGGGAGGGCCTGCAGGAGATGATCGGTACGGGCGTGGATATGCTGTTCTGCAACCGCGACGAGGCACTGGGCTTTACCGACAGCGACTCCCTGGAGACGGCCGCAGTGGCGCTGCAAAGCCACTGTCACAGTTTCGCTATCACCCTCGGGGCCGAGGGCGCACTATTGTGGGACGGCCAGCAGAGCTACCGGGTCGCCAGCCCCCAGGTCCACGCCATAGACACCAATGGCGCCGGCGACATGTTTGCCGGGGCCTTTCTCTACGGGATCAATCGCGGTATGTCCTATCCTGAGGCGGGCGAGCTGGCCTGTCGGGCTGCGGCACAGGTGGTCAGCCAGTACGGCCCCCGCCTGCGCAGTGAACAACACGGCCAGCTGCTCGGAAACCCGGTTGCGGCCCAGGAGACCGGCGGGCGCTGAACAATCTAGGGCCTGTCCACATTGGGGTCTGTCACTGCCGGGTTTAGGGTTAACAGATCCTTCTCATCCCTCTTCGGGCACACCGAGTTCCGGCAGCGGTGAGGCCGCTGCGATGCCAAACCCCTGGGCAAAATCCACCCCCATATCCCGCAACCTGGCCTGCAGTTGCGGAGTTTCCACGAACTCGGCGATGGTGCGGACCCCCATGCATTTGGCCAGGTGATCGACGGTACTGACCATGGCACTGTCGATTTCGTCAATCAGCATATTGCGCACGAAGCTGCCGTCGATTTTCAGGTAATCCACTGGCAACTGGCGCAAATAGGCCAGTGACGATGCGCCGCAACCGAAATCGTCCAGGGCAAAACTGCAACCGGCGGCGCGCAGTTTGTAGATGAAGATAAGGGCCCGGTCCAGGTTGTCGATAGCGCTGGTTTCAGTGATTTCAAACTGCACCCGGGCGGGTGCCACCCCTGCGGAAGTCAGCTCGCTCAGCACATAGTCCGCCAGCGTCTCATCCCCCAGGCTGATACCGGAGATATTGACCGCATAGCCAAACCCGCCAATGCCCTGCGCCTGCTCCGCCGCCATATACGCGAAGACCTGCCGGATTACCCAGCGGTCCACCTCTTCGATCAACCCGTAGCGCTCGGCGGCGGGAAGAAATCTACCCGGCGCTATCACATCGCCCTCGCGACTCCGCATCCGCACCAGTATTTCGTAGTGATGCAGGTCCCCGCCCTGTTGCAATGCCACCACTGGCTGGCGGAACAGCAGCAGGCGATTCTCCCGCAGCGCCGCGCCTATCTCCACCACCCAGTTTTTTTCGCGGTGCTGCTCCAGCGCTTTGCGCGCATCGCTGAACAGTTTTACCCGGTTGCGCCCCTGTTCGCGCGCTGCACGGCAGGCGTCATTGGCGGACGCCAGCAACTGCCCCGCAGGGGGCGAGCGCCAGTCCACTGCCACCGCGCCAATGGAAACCGCAACCCGGCTCTCGCTGCCATTCCAGTGAAAAACAAAATCCTGTACCGCCTGGCGCAGGCGCGACACAACCGGGCCCGCCTCCTCCACGTCGCGATCCCGCAGCAGAATGGCAAACTCGTCACTGCCCACACGGGCGAACAGGTCCCTGGCGCTCAGGCAGGATTCCAGTTGCCTGGGCAGCAACGCCAATAGTTTGTCCCCGGCCGCATAGCCCAGTGTGTCGTTGATGAGTTTGAACTGGTAGATATCCAGATAGAGCAGTACCTGGTGGCTGCGCTTGTTGACGCAGGCCACAATTGCCTGCTGCAACTCGCTCTCGAAAAACTGCCGGTTGGCCAGGCGGGTCAGGGTATCGTGGCTGGTCTGCCAGCTGAGACGAAAGGAGAGCCGGCGCGCAGCGGAGGTATCCCGTATCACCAGCACTAAGTGTTGCGGCGCCGGGTCATCCCGGACTGCGAGTAACTGTACCGTCACCTCCAGGGACTCGCGCCCGTCCAGAGGCTTCAGGGCAGCGCGCAGTTCCCGCGCCACCGGCAGCACCTCGCCGCCCGGGTCCCCGGGGTGCCGGCAAACAGGCCAGACACGGTTGCCATCGCTATCCCTGAGATGCAGGACATCGCCGAGCGGCTGCCCGGGAATTATCCGCACCGCACCGCCCAGCATCTCCTGGGCCAAAGGGTTGATGTAGGTCACCAGCCCGCGGTAATCCGTCACAATCACGCTGTCGGCCACCTCCGCCAGCGCCGCATCCGCGGCTGTCAGGCTGAAGCCGGGCGTCTCCGTTACGGCACTCCTGTCCCCCAGGGGCTCGTCGGCAGCTTGCGAATTAAACTCGGTCACGGTGGCAACTTCTTGTCGTTAGGGCTTAGGGCCTGCTGATGAGCACATTTTTAACCACAGCATAAAGGTGAAAGTTCCCCGGCGGGTATCAAAAACCTAAAACTGCCAAGTTCTTCACACCGGGCGCCACATAAACGTCAGCTGTCCTAAGGCCCGGGGTTTTCTCAGCCGTGGGTGCGGAGGAAATTTTTGAGTTTTTCATCCTCAAAGGCACGCTGCAGGGTGGCGCTCAGCAGGCCGTTGATACGCGCCTCCACCTCGTCGCGATCGGGCTTGATCAGGTTCCTGTCCCTACCGCTGGAACGGTAGCTGCCGTAGTAGGTGGCACCGCCAATGGTCACCTGCAGCTGTACCCCGGCACTGGTATCCACCTCTGTGGTAATCAGCTTGTCGGGACTGCTGTAACGCAGGCTGGTCAGGCTGGCGACAATCTGCACATCCGCATCATCGGCGACCGGCTGGAAAGACCACTGGGTAAAGCCATCCCGCAGCGTATCCGCCATCGCCTGCTCGACATTATTGGCCAGCTGCACCTGCGAGTCGCTCGCATAGACACCGCCTAGGGAGCCCAGACCGCTGCCCTGCAACTGGTTGACGCCGCGAATACTGATGGTGCGCCCCGCCCCTATGGATTCGGGCGCAACAGTCACCTGGGGCCGCAGATCCACCTGCACTGGACTGTGGGCACAGGCCACCAGGGCACAGCAGCCCACAAACAACATTAATTTATTCATGGTTATCTCCAAACTCTTATGAATTCCGCTATTAACCCGGCGATCCAATAGATGATCCCGCATCCTTTGGATTGTCGCCAAACCTGGCCGGCATCAGCCGTGGTGGTGCTGCTTACCCGTGAGACCGCGAACCGGCACACTGATTTCATATTCATCCCCGTTGGCGAAAAAAAGCCGCAGTGGCAACGCCTCCCCCCTGCGCAGGTGTACACCGTGCAACATCAGGTGCACAGCCCCCGGGGCCATTTCCACTTTGCCGCCGGCGGGTACCTTCAGGTACGCCAGGGGGCGCATACGACTGACATCGCCGTCTTTTACCGTGGTGTGCAGCTCCGCAGAGGCCCCCTCCCGCACCAGCTCCACCCGCCGCAGCTGGCGCTCAGCAGCGCCGTCGTTTTGTATCGACAGATAGGCTGCACTCATGGCAGTGCCTGGGACCGTCTCGCGGGCGTAACCCGCTAGGGTCAGTGAGTCGGAGTTTGCCTGCAGGGCGCCGCTGAGCGCCATTAGCACAAATGCCCCACCCATTCGTTTCATGGTCATGGTTCGCCTCCTGTGAGAATCAATCGCGGGCTCTGCCCCAGCCGGATATCCCCGCGCACCCGGTACCCGGGCACAGCCTCGCGCAGCTGCTGATAAATCCAGCGCCCCTCGGCGTCGTTGCGGGCAACAATAATGACACGGCGACCCTCCCTGCGGATTCTCCCGGCTGCATTTTTTAATAGCGCCAATACTGCCTCATCCCTGTTCGCCAGGGATCCTGCCGGCAGGGGAATCTCGTCGCCGGCCAGGGGGTTCGCACTGGCCCGGCTCCGCTCCCTGGCCAGTTGTGTCCGCACTTCCGCCACCAGGACATTGCCCGGTGCCAGTGCCTCGGCCTGGCTGAGAAAAGCCGTCACCTCGCCAAAGGCGCGCCGGCGCAGGGCGTCGCGGGCCCGCTGGACATATTCGATCACCAGCGTCTGGATACCGCTCTTCGCGCGGACATTGCCGGGGTCCAGCTGTAGTACCCGCAGGTAGTGATCGTAGGCGCTGGCGCCGGCCGGCTGGGTCAGGAATCCCTTCTGCCGGGCCCCCTCGGCACGGGAGAGAAAGTAAGCCACCGCGCGCTGCCGTACCTCCTCGGGGGATGGCTGACGGGGCTGGGCTGGCTCCGGTACCGGCGCCGGCTGGGGTGCGGGCTTGTGCGGGGCGCGAACACAACTGCCCAGGGCCACTGCGCCCACCAGCACCAGTATCCGCCAGGGGCTCTTGCCACCACCCGTCGTAAACGCGACCAAACCGCTCCTCCACATGTTATTTTTTTACACCCGGGCGGCCGTTATACTGCGGCGCTGAGGGGAACCACCGTCCGCCCTGACAGTCCCGGATAACAGACTATACGGAATTTTTACCAGCATGGCTGTGATGACCAAGAGTTTCGGAAAAGTATTCCTCGCCGCTGCGGCCGCTTTTTTTGCGCTGCTGTGCGGCCAGGGCGCCTGGGCACAGGACTCACCCTTCTCCGTTCCAGAATTGACCGGCGTCCAGGAGGTGGAGTTCCTTCCGGTGGACGAAGCTTTTCAACAGGACTTCCTGTTCGGTGCCGACGGTGCCAGTGCCATCTTCCAGATAGCGCCGGAACACTATCTGTACCGCGACAAACTGGCGGTATACCAGGTCGATGGAGGGCGCAAGACACCGCTGCAGCTGACCCTGCCGGACGGCGAAGTCATTTGGGACGAATACTTCGAAAAAGAGACAGAGGTCTACCGGCTGCAGCTGGAATTCCCACTGGCTATGGCCCGGGATGCGAGCACCGCGACCCTGGAAGTGCACTATCAGGGCTGTGCGGACGCCGGCCTCTGCTATCCGCCCCAGGTTCGCCAGTTCCAGCTGGATCTGGATAGCGGCAGCGCCACACCGGTGGCCGCCGCCGCACCGCCCGCGGGACAGTTCCCCGGCGACGAGGACAATCTCAACCTGCTGCTGGCAATGGCGTTCGCCTTTGTCGGCGGTCTGATTCTGAACCTGATGCCCTGCGTATTCCCGGTGCTCTCCATCAAGGCCCTGGCCATCAGCCAGGCGGCCGAGAGGCCCCATCACCGCCACCTGCACGGCTGGGCGTACAGCGCCGGGGTGGTGCTGTGCTTCGTGCTGATCGCCGCGCTCATGCTGGGGCTGCGGGCCGGAGGCGAGGCGGTGGGCTGGGGCTTTCAGCTGCAGTCCCCGGTTCTGGTAGCGGTGCTGTTTTATCTGTTTTTCGCCATGGGCCTCAGCCTTTCGGGGCTGACGGAATTCGGTACCCGGCTCATGGGTATCGGCGCTGACACCAGTGCCCAGCAGGGTCTGCGGGGCTCTTTTACCACCGGCGTCCTGGCCACGGTGGTGGCCAGCCCCTGCACCGCGCCGCTGATGGGCTCCGCACTGGGCTTTGCCGTCACCCAGCCGGCCCCGGCGGCCCTAGGGGTGTTCGCTGCACTGGGTGCGGGCATGGCGGCCCCGTTTCTGCTCCTTACCTATTTGCCATCCCTCACCCGGCGCCTGCCCCGCCCGGGCCCCTGGATGGAGCGCCTGAAGCAACTGCTGGCCTTCCCCATGTACCTGACGGCAGTCTGGCTGCTCTGGGTACTGGGTCGCCAGAGCGGCAGTGACGGGGTGGCGCTGGTCCTCGCCGGGGCGGTCGCTATCGCCTTCGCCCTGTGGCTTTGGCCCCGCCCCCAGTGGCGCTGGACCCGTGGCACAGTCGCGCTCGCCGCGCTCGCAGCCGCAACGGCCATCCTGCCGCGCCTGGACACCACTAACGGTGCGAAACTGGCCTCCGGGTACTGGCAGCCCTATTCACCGGAGAAGCTCAGCGCCGCGCTCGACCAGGGCCGCCCGGTACTGGCGAATATGACCGCCGCCTGGTGCATCACCTGCCTGGCCAATGAAAAGATGGTGCTGTCGAGCCGCGAGGTGGGCGATGCAGTGCGTGAACTGGACGTGGTGGCCCTGAAGGGGGACTGGACCAACCAGGATCCGCAAATCAGTGCACTGTTGTCGCGCTACGGTCGCACCAGCGTACCCCTGTACCTGGTCTACCCGGCTGGCGGCGGCAAAGCCAAGGTATTGCCACAACTCTTGACCCGCACAGGGGTTGTCACGGAACTCAGGGCCGCAGCGGCGCTGGACTAGGGGTGCAAGCTGAGGCTTTGCGCCGGGGTCGCCAGCAAGACGCAGGACATATCCCCGGCTTGTGGCCGGGAAAACACCACTTTTTGTTACCTGTGGTTCATCAGGCCCTAAGCGATAGCCCCACCCCGTAACCATTCCCCTGTCGGCTCAATAACCGGGTCACTGAAATTACTGCGCCAAACGCCAACGAAAAGCCAGCGAAATGTGGCCAACTTCAAGAAACTGCACTACAGGAATGGACAGAGGGTCACTTTTGCGGCAAACTCCCTCCAGATGGCAATAACCCGCACAGTTCAGTAGGTTTGGCTGCAAGATTGCCGACATTGGCCCAGGTTTTTGACCGTTTGCAGCATTTTCTATAAAGCGATCTATGGCAAAACTTCTACTGCTACACGGACCGAACCTCAATCTGCTCGGCACTCGTGAACCACAAATCTACGGTGCCACCACCCTGGCACAGATAGACGATGCCGCCCGCGCCCAGTGCGCTGCCGCCGGCCATCAACTGCGCTCGCTGCAGAGCAACAGTGAAGCGGAACTGATCCAGAGTGTGCACGGGGCACCTGGGGACGCCACCGATATTATCGTGATCAACCCGGCGGCCCTCACCCACACCAGTGTGGCACTGCGGGACGCCCTGGCAGCGGTGGGCACACCGTTTATCGAAGTGCATCTCTCCAACACGCACGCGCGGGAGGAATTCCGCCGGCACTCTTATTTTTCCGACCTGGCCCTGGGGGTGGTGTGTGGCTTTGGCGCTTACAGCTACACCCTCGCCCTGGACGCCGCGATCCAGCACCTGCGCCAGATCGCTGCCGGCCAGTGACAAAGAACCATAACTGCGAGTAGGTACTATGGACATCCGCAAGATTAAGAAACTGATTGAGCTGCTCGAGGAATCCGATATCGGCGAGCTGGAAATCAAAGAAGGTGAGGAATCAGTGCGCATCAGCCGCGGTGTCAGCGGCGGTGCCCAACCCGCAGCTCCGCTGGCGGTCGCCGCTCCCCCGGCCCCCGCACCGGCTCCCCCGGCTGCGGCGCCCGCAACCTCTGCGGAACCCGTGCCCGCACTGACAGGCCACGCGGTCAAGTCGCCCATGGTAGGCACCTTCTACGCCGCGCCGAGCCCCGGCGCCGAGCCCTTTGTGAAAGCCGGCCAACAGGTCGCAGTAGGTGACGTTGTGTGCATCATCGAAGCAATGAAAATGATGAACCAGATAGAGGCGGACAAGGCCGGCACCATTGAGAGCATTCTCGCCGAAGACGGGCAGCCGGTAGAGTTCGACCAGCCCCTCGTGACCATCGTCTGATCGGGGCTGTTACACATGTTCGACAAAATACTGATCGCCAACCGGGGGGAGATCGCCCTGCGTGTCCTGCGGGCATGCAAGGAGATGAATATTGCCACCGTCGCTGTGCATTCCCAGGTAGACCGCGATCTCAAACACGTGCGTCTCGCCGACGAGTCGGTGTGCATAGGCCCCAACCCGTCACCGCAGAGCTATCTCAACATCCCCGCAATTATTTCCGCCATGGAAATCACCGACTCGGTGGCTGTCCACCCCGGCTATGGCTTTCTGGCGGAAAATGCGGATTTCGCCGAGCAGGTGCAGAAAAGCGGCTTTACCTTCATCGGCCCGGACGCAGACGTGATCCGACTGATGGGAGACAAGGTCTCCGCCATAGCAGCGATGAAGAAGGCCGGGGTGCCGACTGTACCCGGTTCCGACGGACCACTGCCGGCCAATGGCGAGCGCTGCCTGGAAATCGCCCGCCGTATCGGCTACCCGGTGATCATCAAGGCCGCCGCCGGCGGCGGTGGCCGCGGTATGCGCGTGGTGCACACCGAGGCCGCGCTGCTCAATGCGATCTCCGTCACCAAGTCCGAAGCGCTGGCCGCTTTCGGTGACGACACCGTCTACATGGAGAAATTTCTGCAGAACCCCCGCCATGTGGAAATTCAGGTGATGTCCGACGGCCAGGGCAATGCCATCCACCTGGGAGACCGCGACTGCTCCCTGCAGCGCCGCCACCAGAAGGTGCTGGAAGAGGCGCCGGCTCCCGGCATTCCCGACGAGGTGCGCAAACAGGTACTCGAGTCCTGTGTACAGGCCTGTGTCGATATCGGCTACCGCGGTGCCGGCACCTTCGAATTCCTCTATGAGGACGAGCGCTTCTACTTTATCGAGATGAACACCCGTATCCAGGTCGAACACCCGGTGACGGAAATGGTCACCGGTGTAGACCTGATCAGGGAACAGATACGCGTGTGTGCCGGCGAGAAGCTATCGCTGAAGCAAGAGGATATAGTGATACAGGGCCACTCCTTCGAGTGCCGTATCAACGCGGAGGACCCGAAGACCTTCTTCCCCAGCCCCGGCAGGGTGAACAACTTCCACACCCCTGGCGGCCTCGGCGTGCGGGTCGATTCACACCTTTACTCTGGCTACACGGTACCGGCCAACTATGACTCCATGATCGCCAAGCTGATCACCCACGGCGAGGACCGCGAAACCGCCCTGGCGCGTATGCGCGTCGCCCTGTCGGAATTGGTGGTGGACGGTATCAGAACCAATATCCCCCTGCAGGAGTCGCTGGTGCGGGACGAGGCCTTCGCCCGGGGCGGAATCAATATCCACTACCTGGAGAAGAAATTGGGGCTCTAACCCGGCCGAGCGGGGCCCGTTGTAAAGCCCATTGCGAATCCAAACCAGTCTCCGGTCGCCACAGGGACGGGCGCCACCGGCAACCCTAATTGCGGGCGCAATAACCGCGGAATCCCTATGCCCTGGCTACAGCTCCGCGTGGATACCGACCGTATCCGCGCGAAAACATTCGAAGAGGCGCTGCTGTTTGCCGGTGCCGTATCCGTCACCCTGCAGGACAATGCCGACCAACCCATTCTCGAACCCGGCCTGGGAGAAGTGCCCCTCTGGGACCAGACCCGCGTAACCGGCCTGTTCGATGCCGGTGTGGACACCGGGGTCACCGAGGCGAAGTGCGCCGCATTTCTGTGCGAACCACTTCCCAACGCCCACTGGGAGCAACTGGAAGACAAAGACTGGGAGCGCGAGTGGATGTCCCACTACAAGCCCATCCAGTGCAGCGACCAGCTGTGGATCTGCCCCAGCTGGTGCGAACCGCCGCAGCCCCAGGCGGTCAACCTGCTGCTGGACCCGGGTCTCGCTTTTGGCACTGGCACCCACCCCACCACTTTCCTATGCCTGCAGTGGCTGTCTTTGGAGCCGCTGCAGGGCCGGCGCCTGATCGACTTCGGCTGCGGCTCCGGCATTTTGGGTATCGGCGCCCTGCTGCTGGGTGCCGAAAGCGCCCTGGGGATCGATATCGACCCCCAGGCCCTGACAGCCAGCCGCGATAATGCCAGGCGCAACGGCATAGCCCCCGAGCGCTTTCCGGTCTATCTGCCGGAGCAGATGCCCCAGGAGAGTGCGGACCTGCTGCTGGCCAATATCCTCGCAGCCCCGCTGGTGCAGCTGGCGCCGCGCCTGGTTGAACTGACACGCATCGGCGGTCGCCTGTGCCTGTCGGGAATACTGGCGTCACAGTCCCGGCAGGTGAAAGCGGCCTATGCACCCTGGATTGAGTTCGATGAAGATGGACAGCGGGAGGAGTGGGTGCGCATCAGCGGCTCGCGAGTGTGTTAGCAATTACTCAGTTGGGCTCCGCAACCCTTGCCTGGGACGCCGCAAGGCGCCTACACTTGACCGCCGATTAATTTCCGCCAAAGCAGTATGTCGCAACTGGTAACCCGCTGCCCCCATTGCAGCACCTCCTTCCACGTTAGCGAGGCGCAGTTGCGCGCCGCCCGCGGTGCCGTGCGCTGTGGCTCCTGCCTGCAGGTTTTCCGCGCGGACGAAAACATTGTGTTCGGTGACAACGACGCCGACCGCAATCTGGAAGCACTGCTGGAAGATGACGACTTCCTGATCCACGACAATATCGATCTGGATGAGGGCCTGGACACAGAGCCATCCAAACCCCTTGCGGCAGAGGCCGCCGGGCCCGGGCAGGGCCCTGTCATCGACGAAGCATTTGCGGACAGCGACTGGCAGACCCAGACCGACCCCACCACAGTGATCGAAGACAGCGGGCAGGCGGAGTTTGACAGCGGCGAGCTGGCGCCGGACTGGGACCCGGACCCCCAAAGTGGAGAAATACTGGCCCCAACCCTGGATAGGAGCCCGCCCCGGGATGGGGATGGGATACCCAGCCAGGTGAAGCAATCCCTGGATGACCGCCGCAGGCAGCGCAGCTTCCGCCCCGAGAAGGAACCGCTGTCGGCACCGCCGGACCGACAGCGGCTACTCTCCGCCATTGAACCGGCGCCGCTGGAAATGACCTGGCGGCCCCGCCGGGACCAACGGATACCCGGATGGCTGTGGACCTTGCTGGTGGCCCTTCTGGTTGGCGGCCTGTTGGCACAAACCGCCTATTTCCGCTTCGACAACCTGAGCAAACGGCAACCCTGGCGCGATCTCTATGCTCTGGCATGCCCCCAGCTGGGCTGTACACTACCCATACTGGCGGATACCGATGCCATCCGCACCGCAAATCTGGTGGTGCGCAGCCACCCCCAGCTAAAAGGTGCTCTGGTGGTGGACGCCGTACTGTTGAACACGGCGGAATTTTTCCAGCCTTTTCCCAATCTGTTGCTGACCTTCAGCGACCTGCAGAATAGGGCGGTGGCGAGCCGCCGCTTTGCCCCCACAGACTACCTCCAGGGGGAGCTGGCCGGCCGCAAGCAGATGCCAAGCGGGAATCCGGTACATATCGCCATTGAGATCGTCGACCCCGGCCTGACGGCGGTGAACTACGAGCTAGCGATCGCACCCTGACCCTCAGTCTCAGATTGATGCTGGCGGAAAAAAGGGCCTGTCACTCTATAAGAACTGTGCAAAGCACAAGCTAAACGCACAACAGGTGACCAAATTGAACGCTTTTTCGCTTTTCCAATACTGATGCAACCGCTATCATAGGCGGCTAGTTCCCGGACCCCGGGTCCAGCGAGGGTCTCAAAATGGCCCCAGAAGCCATATTTCGCGGAGCCTGAGTGTCCCAGAAAATCGCCATAGGCCCCTATGTTATCGGCAGTCCGGTAATCCTGGCGCCAATGGCGGGGGTCACCGACCGCCCTTTTCGCCAGTTGTGCCGGAATATGGGTGCGGGACTGGTGGTGTCGGAAATGGTGACATCGGACACGCGACTCTGGGACAGCCGAAAATCCCGGCTGCGGCTCGAACACAGCGGTGAAGCCGAACCTGTGTCGGTGCAGATCGCCGGAGCAGACCCGGAGATGATGGCGCAGGCTGCCCGGGAGAATGTACGTCGCGGTGCTCAGATTATCGATATCAATATGGGCTGCCCGGCCAAGAAAGTGTGCCGCAAAGCGGCGGGGTCCGCACTGCTGCGGGACGAGGGACTGGTGGCGGATATTCTGCAGACCGTAGTGCAGTCCGTATCGGTACCGGTAACCCTGAAGATACGCACCGGCTGGTGCCCCGAGTCCCGCAACGGCGTCACTGTGGCCCGGCTGGCGGAGGACATTGGCGTATCCGCCCTCGCCGTACACGGCCGCACCCGCGCCTGCGGCTACCGGGGGCAGGCCGAATTCGATACCATTGCCGAAATTGTATCCAGGGTGAAGATCCCGGTTTTCGCCAATGGCGACATCACCGGTGTGGAAAGGGCCCGCGAGGTGCTCGATTACACCGGCGCCGCAGCGGTCATGGTGGGCCGCGCGGCCCAGGGACGACCGTGGATTTTTCGGCAGATGGCACACTATCTCGCCACCGGGGAACGACTGCCGGAACCCTCAGTGGAAGAGATCAGGGATACAGTGGTCGCCCACTTGGGCGAACTGCACCGTTTCTACGGTGGTGTGGCAGGGGTCCGTATCGCTCGCAAGCACGTGAGCTGGTACCTGAAGACACTCGTGGGGAGCGAGTCTTTTCGCAGCTACTTTCTCCAATTGGAAGACGCAGAAGCACAACATGCCAGCGTTCAGCAGTGGTTTGAACGCCGAATAACTAGAGGGGCACATGCGGCATGAACAACGAAGCATTTATTTCGGATACCAGCGGTTCTGACGAGACATCCCCGGGGGGACAGACTCAACTGCAACGCCCGCAGCAGCAGTCGCTGCGCGACGCAGTTGAGCAGGCGATGGAAAACTATTTCCGTCACCTGGATGGCCAGATGGTGACCGATGTTTACGATATGGTACTGTCAGAGATCGAAGCGCCGATGCTGGAAGTGGTAATGAAGTACACCCGCCACAACCAGACCCGCGCGGCCACCCTGCTGGGGCTCAACCGCGGTACCCTGCGCAAGAAACTGAAGCGCTACGGACTTCTGTAAAGCGCGCTCGCGCCTGCCAAGGCCGGGTAAACGGCGAGGGGGGATGGGAAAACTCATCCCCCCTCGCCGTTTAGCGGCACAAATATCACCATTTCGGGTCACTCCTGCCACCGCATAAGGGTGAACCGGCTTCCGCCAAAAAACCAGATGGACCAATTGCTATGACAGACAAGGTGACGATTCGCCGTGCATTGATCAGCGTTTCGGACAAGAGTGGCATTGTGCAATTTGCCCGCCAGTTGGCGGCGATGGGCGTGGAGATTCTCTCCACTGGCGGCACCCACCGCCAACTGCAAGAAGCCGGTATCCCGGTGGTTGAAGTCTCCGATCACACCGGTTTCCCCGAAATGATGGACGGCCGGGTCAAGACTCTGCACCCGACGATACACGGCGGTATCCTCGGCCGCCGGGGCACCGATGACAGCGTCATGGCAGAACACCTTATCAGCCCCATCGACATGGTGGTGGTCAACCTTTACCCCTTCGCACAGACAGTGGCCAAACCGGACTGCCCGCTGGCGGACGCCATTGAAAACATCGACATCGGCGGCCCAACCATGGTGCGCGCCGCGGCGAAAAACCATCGCGACGTGGCCATCGTAGTAAACACCTCCGACTATGACGGTGTTATCGAGGAAATGCTCGCCGGTGATGGCACCCTCAGCCAGGCGAGCCGCTTCAACCTGGCGGTCAAGGCATTTGAACATACCGCCGCCTACGACGGCGCCATTGCCAACTACTTGGGCACTATCCAGGACGGTGCTAAACAGCGCTTTCCGCGGACTTACAACAGCCAGTTCATCAAGAAACTGGATCTGCGCTACGGCGAGAACCCCCACCAGCAATCCGCTTTCTACACCGAGGCGACGCCCGCCGAGGCCAGTGTCGCCACCGCTGTCCAGCTGCAGGGCAAGGCCCTGTCCTACAACAATATCGCCGACACCGATGCGGCGCTGGAGTGTGTAAAAAGCTTCAGTGAGCCCGCCTGCGTCATCGTCAAGCACGCCAACCCCTGTGGCGTCGCCATCGCCGAAGACATCGGCAAAGCCTACGAGTTGGCATTCGCAACCGACAGCGAATCCGCCTTTGGCGGCATTATCGCCTTTAACCGCACACTGGACGGAGATACCGCCAAAACCATCGTCGAGCGCCAGTTTGTGGAGGTGATCATAGCCCCCGCCGTATCCGAGCAGGCCAGGGCCGCGCTGGCGGAGAAAAAAAATGTGCGCCTGTTGGCGTGCGGCCAGTGGAATCCGGAGCCTGTACCAGCCCTTGACTACAAGCGGGTCAACGGCGGCCTGCTGGTCCAGGATCGCGACGACGGCATCATCACCGCCGCGGACCTGCAGGTCGTGTCCCGGCGACAACCCACAGAGGAAGAGTTCTGCGATTTGCTGTTCACCTGGAAAGTGGCCAAATTCGTCAAGTCCAATGCGATTGTCTACGGGCGCAGCGGGCACACCATCGGGATAGGCGCAGGCCAGATGAGCCGCGTAAACTCCGCTCGTATCGCCGCCATCAAGGCGGCACATGCGGGCCTGGAGTTGGCCGGCTCGGCCATGGCCTCGGACGCCTTCTTTCCGTTCCGGGACGGTATCGACAACGCCGCCGAAGTGGGTATTCGCAGCGTGATTCAGCCAGGCGGCTCAATCCGCGACGATGAAGTCATCGCCGCCGCGAACGAACACGACATGGTGATGGTCTTCACCGGCATGCGCCATTTCCGTCACTGATCGGCTTTTGCTTGCCCGCAACAAATCCGGGCTAAAATACCGCACCAGATTGGATACCAACCGGCCGATACAGGGGGACCCCACATGAACATACTGGTTATTGGCGCAGGTGGCCGCGAGCATACACTGGCCTGGAAAGTGGCCCAGAATCCCGCTGTCGATACTGTGTTTGTGGCGCCGGGCAATGCCGGCACCGCGCGCGAAGCCAAACTCCAGAACGTCGCCATCGGCGTTGACAACTTTACCGCACTGGCGGAATTCGCCGAATCCAATGGCGTTGAAATGACCATCGTGGGCCCGGAAGCACCGCTGGTGAACGGGATCGTCGACTTTTTCAACAGCCGGGGACTGGCTATCTTTGGGCCCGGCAAAAGCGCCGCCCAGCTTGAGGGTTCCAAAGCATTTACCAAGGATTTCCTCCGGCGCTACCAGATCCCCACCGCCGCCTATCGCGACTTCACCACCCTGGAGCCGGCACTGGCGTACATACGCGCCCAGGGAGCGCCGATAGTGGTGAAAGCCGATGGACTCGCGGCGGGCAAAGGCGTGATTGTGGCGGAGACCGTCGAGCAGGCCGAACTGGCGGTGCGCGACATGCTGTCCGGCAACGCCTTCGGCGAGGCGGGTTGCCGGGTGGTGATCGAGGAGTACCTGACCGGTGAAGAGGCCAGCTTTATCGTGATGGTGGACGGTGAGCATATCCTGCCCATGGCCACCAGCCAGGACCACAAGCGGGCCGGTGACGGCGACACCGGGCCCAACACCGGTGGCATGGGGGCCTACTCGCCGGCGCCGGTTGTAACCGACGATGTCTATGGGCGTATTATGCGGGAAGTGATCGAGCCCACCGTCAAGGGGCTCGCTGCCGATGGCATCCCCTACACCGGCTTCCTCTACGCCGGCCTGATGATCGATGCCGAGGGCGCCCCCAGGGTCATAGAATACAATTGCCGGTTTGGCGACCCTGAGACACAGCCCATCATGATGCGTCTCAAGTCCGACCTGGTGGAACTGTGCCAGGCGGCGCTGGAGAAACGCCTGCACCAGGTGGTGGCGGAATGGGATCCCCGCCCGGCGCTTGGGGTGGTACTTGCCGCCAACGGCTACCCCGGCAGCTATCGCAAGGGCGATGCCATCTCCGGCCTGGAGCGGGCCGACAGCGACACCGCCAAAGTATTCCACGCTGGTACCGCCCTGGATGGGGAGCGCGTGGTAACCAGTGGCGGCCGTGTGCTATGCGCCACCGCCCTGGGCGAAACCGTGGCTGATGCCCAGGCGAATGCCTATACGGCGGCAAGGGCGATACACTGGGAAGGTGCCTTCTACCGCAAGGATATCGGCAGCCGCGCCGTGGCGCGGGAACAGCAACTGGTGGACTGACAATGGCCCGGGAAAGCAGCGACAACATGGGTGACGGACGAAAACTTTCCGGCTTGGACCGGCTGCTGGTCCAGGCGGATCGCGCCCTGCGCACCCTGAGTCCGGGCGCGCCCACCCACACCCGCCCCTCCCCAGCCAGGGGCGAGGATGAAGCGGATTTGAGCGAGGCCGAGCGCCGCCATGCGGCGGGGCTGATGCGGGTCAATCACAGCGGTGAAGTCTGTGCCCAGGCACTCTACCAGGGCCAGGCGCTGACCGCACAGCTGGCGGAGGTGCGCGGTGAAATGGAAGAGGCTGCAGATGAGGAAATCGACCACCTGGCCTGGTGCGAGCAGCGCCTGCGGGAGCTGGACAGCCGCCCCAGCCTGCTCAACCCCCTCTGGTATGGCCTGTCGTTCGGTCTCGGGGCCGCCGCCGGCAAAATAGGCGACCGGGTGAGTCTCGGCTTTGTCGCGGCCACCGAAGAGAGAGTCTGTGACCACCTGCAAAGCCACCTGCAGCGCCTGCCAGCCCAGGACCGCCGCAGCCGCGCGGTGGTGGAGCAGATGCTGGTGGACGAAGAAGCCCACCAGCACGCGGCGCTGGCGGCTGGAGGGACAGAGTTTCCGCGGCCACTCAAGGGCCTGATGACACTGGTGTCCAAGGTAATGACCTCGGCCAGCTACCGCCTTTAGCCCCGCCGGCAAGCGCCCCCTGCGCGGATTGCCCCACTGTCGCTGGAGGGTCAGACCTCCTCGATGCGGAAGCGGTGCACCATTTCCACTCCGGCGTTTTTCAGCATGATGGAGGCGGAGCAGTATTTCTCCGCCGACAGCTCTACCGCCCGGGCCACCTGGGCCTCCTTGACATTGCGGCCACGCACCACGAACTCCATTTCAATCCGCTCGAAAGGGGCCGGTACCGCATCGGGGCGCTGGGCGCTGAGTTCGCAATGGCAGGAAAAAATCTCCTGGCGCGCCTTCTGTAAAATGTTCACTACATCGTAGGAGGCACAGCCACCCACCCCCAGCAACAGCATTTCCATGGGGCGGATGCCGTTGTTTTTCTGTCCACCTTCCATGACCACAGAATTGCCGCTGCCGGCCTCGCCTATAAATGTTACCCCATCAACCCAGCTTACCTTGGCCTGCATCCGCTAACTCCCGCTCATAACAAGGACGCGGAGCTTAGCATATCCGCACGCCCCTATCCGAGGCGGCAACGCCTCGTAGCGAAGAGTCTGAGCGGGCCAGTTTGGTCAAACGGGCCTGCGGACAACGAAATAGCCGTCGACAACACAAAAGTTATTCCGAACGTTGGCAAAATCACGGTGTCACAGGTCACATTGCACACCTTTCCTGCCCTGGGCCACTTTTGGCGACGGGGAATTAGCGCCATAATCCCAACTTGCTGCCACGTCTCTCTGTGCGAGGCACACAACTAAAAAAAAGGAGTAGGTCCGTGACGGTTGCTATTGAAGAATTCATGTCTGTGGGGAACATTGAAGACTTTCTCGCCCATTGCCACCGGCGCCGCTACCCGGCCAAAAGCACCATCATCTACGCCGGTGACCGCTGTGAGTCACTCTATTTTATCTTGCGCGGCTCGGTGGCGGTTCTGATCGAAGACGACGAGGGGCGGGAAATGATTGTCGCCTACCTGAATGACGGCAATTTCTTTGGCGAAATGGGACTCTTCGACCAGGACACCCGCAGCGCCTGGGTGCGCACCAAGACAGAGTGCGAAGTGGCGGAGATTTCCTACGCCAAGTTCCAGGAGCTGACGCGGCAGAACCCCGAGTTCCTGTTTGCTCTGGCCACGCAGATGGCCAGCCGGTTGCGCAACACCACGCGCAAGGTGGGGGATCTCGCGTTCCTGGACGTCACCGGCCGGGTCGCCCGCACCCTGCTGGATCTGTGCAACGAGCCGGATGCCATGACCCACCCGGAGGGTATGCAGATTAAAATCACCCGCCAGGAAATCGGCCGCATCGTCGGCTGCTCGCGGGAAATGGTGGGCAGGGTACTGAAAACCCTGGAAGAACAGGGGCTGGTATCGGTCAAAGGCAAGACGATGGTGGTCTACGGCACCCGCTGATGCCGGCCTGACCCAGAGGCGAAGCGCGCGACTGAGCCTCTGCACTATCCGCTTAGGGGCGTAAAGCGACCACCAAACTCGCAAATTAAGTGCATAACCATTTGATTTGGCGTCGAGGTTTGCGGACATGGGCCGCAAACCCTTGCTGAGAAAAGCCGGGAAAGGTTTTTCCCTAGGCCCTGTTAACAGACACTAGTTAAACATCTCCATCAGCTTGCGCCCCGGCTCCGCTTCGCGCATAAAAGCCTCACCCACCAGAAAAGCGTTCACATCGTGACCGCGCATGGCCGCCACATCGTCGGTGGTGTGGATACCGCTCTCGGTGACCACGATACGGTCCGCGGGAATCAGATCCAACAGCTGAAAAGTGGTCTCCAGCTGGACACTGAAGGTGTGCAGGTTGCGGTTGTTGATACCGATCAACCGGTTGGGCACGGCCAGAGCCCGCTCCAGTTCCACACGGTCGTGCACTTCCAGCAGGACATCCAGGCCCAGCTCCGCAGCCAGCCCGTTGAGGTCCTGCATCTGTGCATCCTCCAGGCAGGCGGCGATCAGCAGAATACAGTCGGCACCAATGGCCCGGGCTTCATACACCTGGAAGGGGTCCACAGTGAAGTCCTTGCGCAACACCGGCAGCCGCACCGCGGCGCGTGCCTGCTGCAGATAGGCATCGGCGCCCTGAAAGAAATCCACGTCCGTCAACACCGACAGACAGGCCGCGCCACCCCGTTCATAACTGGTGGCTATCTCGGCGGGAATGAAGTTCTCGCGAATCACGCCCCTGCTGGGGGAGGCTTTCTTGATCTCCGCGATTACCGCCGCCTGGCCCGCCGCCAGCCTGGCTTCTATCGCCTGCACGAACCCGCGCGTGGGCGGTTGGTCCAGTGCGCGGGCGCGGATCTCCGGGAGCGGGCAACTGCGAATACGCTCCGCCACCTCCTGCCATTTGCGCTCTACCACCTCGGTCAAAATAGTGGGAGTACTCACGCCTGCACCTCCCGCGGACGGAAAGCACTGGTAAACGCCGCCAGATCCCTGATTTTCTCCCCGGCGAGGCCGCTGGCAATGGCGTCCTGGGCCATCGCAACCCCCTGCTTCGGGGCCCCGGCGACACCGCTCGCATAGATGGCCAGGCCCGCGTTGAGGGCGATCATATCGGCCGCCTTGGCCGCCGCCTGGGTGGTCTGCTTGCCCAGGGCATCGCCGATCAGCGCCAGGGACGCACCGGCACCGGAAACCGACAGCCCCTCCAGGGAGCGCCGCTGAAGACCGAACTCTTCCGGTCGAATCTGCAGCTCGCGCAGTTCGCCGTCCCTCAGTTCCACGGCGAAGGTATCCGCCGCTATGCTGGCTTCGTCGAGACCGTCGTCGCTGTGCATCACCAGCACATGCTCCGAGCCGAGGGTGCGCAGCACTTCCGCCAGCATCCGGCAGTGGGCGCGGTCGTAGACCCCGATCACCTGGCGCTTGACGCCAGCCGGGTTGGTCAGGGGGCCGAGCAGGTTGAAAATGGTGCGCATCCCCAGGGCCCTGCGCGGTCCTATGGCATATCGCATGGCACTGTGGTGACTGGGCGCGAACATAAAGCCCACGCCGAGGGTTTCGATACAGCGGCCCAGCTGTTCCGGGGTCAGCTCCAGAAAGACCCCCGCGCGCTCCAGCAGGTCCGCGGCACCACTGCTGGAGGAGACGGAGCGGTTGCCGTGTTTCGCCACCCGGGCACCGGCGGCGGCAGCGACAAAACTGGCCGCAGTGGACACATTGAACAGGTTGGCGCCGTCACCACCGGTGCCCACTATGTCCACAGCGTTGGTGAGATCCACCTGCACCGGCCGGACCAGCGCGCGCATCACTTCCACTGCTCCGGCGATCTCGTCCACCGTCTCGCCGCGCGCGCGCAGCGCCACCAGCAGCCCGCCGATCTGGGCATCCTCCGCCTCGCCGCGCATTACCTGGCCCATGACATCGCGCATTTGCGCACGCTGCAGATGCCTGTTGTCCACCAGCGCGGCAATAGCCTCCTGAATATTCATGTGATCCCCCAGCGGTTCTAGGCTTGCAGAAAATTTTTCAGCATATCGTGGCCGTGTTGAGTCAGGATGGACTCGGGGTGAAACTGCACCCCCTCCACCGACAGTTCGCGGTGGCGCAGGCCCATGATTTCGTCGATCTCCCCCGCCTCAGTCTCGGTCCAGGCAGTGACCTCCAGGCAGTCGGGCAGACTGTCCTTATCCACCACCAGCGAGTGGTAGCGGGTGGCCTCGAAGGGATTCGACAGGTTGTGAAACACACCGAGGTTGTTGTGCACAATGGGGGAGGTTTTGCCATGCATCACCTTGCGCGCGCGCACCACCTGTCCACCGAACACCTGGCCGATGCTCTGCAGACCGAGGCAGATGCCCAGAATCGGCACCCGGCCGGCACAGTGGCGGATGGTTTGCATGGAAATGCCCGCCTCGTTAGGGGTGCAGGGACCGGGCGAGATCACAATTTTCTCCGGTGCCAGGCGGTCGATATCCTCCACCCCTATCTGGTCGTTGCGCTTTACCACCACTTCCGCCCCCAACTCGGCCAGATACTGCACCACGTTGAAGGTGAAGGAATCATAGTTGTCGATCATCAAAATCATCGCCCGCTGCCCTCGCCCCTTGATGCCGGAAAGTTATTTTCCATGCGTCTCTGCAACCGCGCCAGCGCCTCCTGAGTGGAGCGCAGCTCCCGTACAATTTCAGTCTGACTCGGGGGCAATTGCAACTCATCCAGGCGCCTCAGCTTGGCTTCCTCCAAATTGTTCAGTACCACCCCGATAAACAGGTTGATCATCACGAAGGCCCCCATCACCACAAAGCTGACAAAGTAGAGCCAGGCCCAGGGCATGGACTCCATGGCCACATACATGATGTCGGTCCAGTCCTCAAAAGTGACGATGCGGAACAGGCTGAGCAGTGCGATGGGCAGGTTGCGCCAGTGGGTCGGATCCACCTCGTGGAACAGAAAATAACCGGCCACACCGTAGATATAAAAAATCAGCCCCATCAACAGCGCTATGTGAAACATGCTGGGCAGGCTGCGCAACAGCGTATCCACCAGCAGCCTCAGCTCCGGAAACGCCGATACCAGGCGCAGTACCCGCAGCACCCGCACCAGGCGCGCCAATGTCGCCAGTGGCCCCGCCGCGGGGATCAGGCTGAGCGCGATGATTGTGAAATCGAAGCAGTTCCAGCCGCTGGCAAAGTAGCGCCAGGGCCGGCTGCCATGGGCCAGTATCTTGCAGATCGCCTCGGCGATAAAAGCGGCCAGAATGAACTGGTTGATGCCCTGCAGTAGCGGGCCGAACCGGGCGCTCATCCACGCGGAGGTTTCCAGCCCCACCACCACGCCGTTGAGCAGGATCAAACCGATAATCAAGTGGTTGAACAGGGGCGCGGCGACGATGCGCCGGCACTGGTCCACCAGACTCGCCCCCTGGGGGACACTCGCCTCGCTCATGACACCGGTTCTCCATCCCCATTGCCGCCGGCCATGGCGGCGGCGCGGAACAGGGCGCGCGCCTTGTTCATGGTTTCATCCCACTCCGCCTGGGGATCTGAATCCGCCACCAGCCCGGCTCCGGCCTGAATGTACAACTGGCCGCCTTTGATCACCGCCGTGCGGATGGCAATGGCCGTATCCATATTGCCATTCCAGGCCAGATAACCCACGGCGCCGCCATAGATACCGCGCTTTTCCGGTTCCAGCTCGTCGATAATCTCCATGGCGCGGATTTTCGGCGCCCCGGACAGAGTGCCCGCCGGCAGGGCCGCGCGCAGCGCATCTATGGCCGACAGGCCCCGCTGCAGTTTCCCGGTCACATTGGAGGTGATGTGCATCACGTGGGAGTATCTTTCCACCACCATCCTCTCGGTGACACGCACACTGCCGGTTTCCGCCACACGGCCCACATCGTTGCGGCCCAAATCGATCAACATCAGGTGCTCGGCGATCTCCTTGGGGTCCGCCAGCAGTTCCCGCTCCAATGCCGCGTCCTCCTCTGCATTGGCACCGCGACGGCGGGTGCCGGCCAGTGGGCGGACCGTCATATCGCCATCCTCCAGGTGCACCAGAATCTCCGGACTGGAACCCACCACCTGGTGATCCCCCAGGTCGAGAAAATACATGTAAGGGGATGGATTGAGACTGCGCAGCGCCCGATAGAGATTGATCGGTGGCGCACTGAACGGCGTCGACAGCCGCTGCGAAGGCACCACCTGCATGACGTCCCCGGCGAGAATATACTCCTTCACCCGCCCCACCGCCGCCTTGAACGCCTGGGCGCCAAAGTGGGAACGAAACACAGACTCCTGCAACCCGCGCCCATCCATATCCAGTGCCGGCAGCGGCGGCACCGGCCGCGACAGGCCGGCCGCGAGACTGTCGAGGCGCTGGCGGGCACGATCGTAGGCGTCTTCCTGCGCCGGATCCGCGTGAACGATAAAGATCACCGCCCCCGCCAGATTGTCGAACACCACCAGTTCGTCACTGACCATCAGCAGGATATCCGGGTTGCCGAGACTGTCCGGGGGGGCGCCGGCGGCCAGGCGCGGCTCTATGTAGCGCACACAGTCGTAACCGAAATAGCCCACCATGCCGCCGTTGAAGCGCGGCAGGCCCGGCAGCTCCGGTACCCGGTAACGGCGCTGGAACTCCTCCACAAACGCCAGGGGATCGGCCGCTTCGCAGCGCTCTGTCACCTCCCCATCGCACTCCACTTCTATCTGATGCCCGTGCACGCGCAGCAGCGTGCGCGCCGGCAGGCCGATAATGGAGTAGCGCCCCCATTTCTCCCCCCCCTGCACCGATTCCAGCAAATAGCTGTAGCGACCCGCGGCCAGTTTCAGATAGGTGGACAGCGGCGTTTCAACATCCGCAAGCACACGGCGCAACAGGGGAATGCGGTTGTATCCGGCCGAAGCGAGCCGGCGGTATTCGCTGGGGGTCATGGCGACTCCGAAGATATTCGGGAGAGTTTCACTCGAGCGGAGCCGGCAAATCCCATCCGCTCGACCAGGGGCTCGGCGCGAAAAACAGGCCGCGCGGGCTTCAGGGGATCAGTGGCACCATCGCCAGCTGTCGACATGGAGGGCGGAACGATTCACGGCAAAGCCTCATTTTTCCAGCGCGCCAGTGTACAAAGACCACTCCAGGCGGGCAAGGCCCCCGGCCCTACCCGCCCCGGGGCAGCTGTGTACGCATGGCGGCAATAGCCTCGCCGTACTCTTTGGCATTGAAGATAGCCGAGCCGGCCACAAACGTATCGGCACCGGCGGCGGCGATCTCGCCGATGTTATCCCGAGTCACCCCGCCGTCGATCTCCAGGCGTATCTGCCGGCCGGACGCATCGATCAGTTTGCGCGCCTCGCGCAGTTTGCACAGAGTGGCGGGGATGAATTTCTGCCCGCCGAAACCGGGGTTCACAGACATCAGCAACAGCATGTCCAATTTGTCCGTGACATACCTGACCGGGTCCAGGCCGGTGGCCGGGTTCAGCACCAGCCCGGCCTTGCAGCCGAGACTGCGGATCAGCTGCAGGGAGCGGTCCACATGGCGCGACGCCTCCGGATGGAAGGTGATGTAGGTGGCCCCGGCATCGGCAAACATGCGAATCAAATCGTCTACCGGTTCCACCATCAGGTGCACGTCGATCGGCGCTTCTATCCCGTGACTGCGCAGCGCCTTGCACACCATGGGACCTATGGTGAGGTTGGGTACATAGTGATTGTCCATCACATCGAAATGCACCCAGTCGGCCCCAGCGGCCAGTACCGCCTCCACTTCTTCGCCGAGGCGGGCGAAATCGGCGGAGAGGATCGACGGTGCAATCTTGTAGTCCGGCATGGAATACTCCTAATTATTAACCCGGCAACTTATCTTAGGGCCTGTTTATAGAGTCACGTAAGACGCGCTTCCAGTCTCTGCAGACGCTCCGGTGTCCCCACGTCACACCAGTCGCCATCAAACAACTCCGCCTGCAGGCGATCTTCGTTGTAGGTGAAAACCTCACCGAGGCCAAAACAGCGGCGGGCCCGAGGATAATCGTGCAGTATCTCCGGGCGCAGCCAGCTGATTCCGGCAAAGGTATAGCGGGGTTTGGCGGTACCGGACAACAGCCCCCTTTCGATACCGAAATCCCCCTCGGGATTATGGGGGGGATTGGGCACCATAAGAAGCCGGCCGGGACACCCGTCCGGCAGTGGCCGGGCCAGCCAAGCCGACGGGTCGAAATCGCTCCACACATCGCCGTTTATCACCAGAAAGGGCTCCTCTCCCAACAGTGGCAGCGCCCGTATCAGACCTCCGGCGGTCTCCAGCGGTTCTTCCTCCTGCGAATAGCGGATACTCAGTCCCCAGCGGTCGCCACTCCCCAGGTGCTCGCGGATCTGGGTGCCCAGGTGACTCAGATTGATCACCAGGCGGCGCACATCGGCTGCAGCCAGCCGCTCGAGGGTGTGCTCGATCAGGGGCTTGCCGCTGACCTCCAACAATGGCTTGGGGGTGTGCTCAGTCAGCGGCAGCATACGCCGGCCAATACCCGCGGCCAACACCATAGCGACGGGGCCCCGGGATTGCTTGCTTTGACTCATTGGGTCACCCCGTACATCTGTCTGCCGGTGTCGCCGGCGCTGCGGTAGTCGCGATACCAGTGGCGATGCTCCAACAGCGGCAGCAATCGCGACCGAAACCATTCGGCGAAGGGCCGCAGTTCCGGGTAGCGGTCCGCCACCTCCAGCGCATAGCGGATTACCAGGGGCAGGTAGGGCAGATAGCTGTCTTTACCGTCGCGCAAGTGCAGGCGCGGGAACAGGCCCAGCACCTTGATATGCCTCTGCAGTCCCATCCAGTCGAACCAGCGCAGAAACCTCTGCGCCGGCACGGCTTCCATGATCCCTGCCACTTCAGCATTGACGGCGTAGCACAGTGCCCAGCGTTGTACCCGATCCTGGGGCCAGCGCACATAACAGTCCCGCAGCAGGGAAACCAGGTCGTATGTCACCGGACCCCAAACTGCGTCCTGAAAATCCACCACCCCCGGGCGCTCGCCATCGCGCAGCATCAGGTTGCGGCTGTGGTAGTCCCGGTGCACAAGCACCCGGGGCTGCTCTTCCGCACTGTCCAGCAGCAGTGCAAAAGTGTCTTCCAGCAGGGACAGGTCCGCCGCTTCGAGGCGATAACCGAGCATTTTCTCCGCCAGCCATTCCGGCAGGATGCGCATTTCATTCAATAACAGCTCGCGGCTATAGGGGGGGAAAAGATCCTCCTGGGCCGGAATCTGCTGCAGGCACAGCAGTTCGTTCAGCACTTCCCCGTAAAGTCCGGCAACACTGTCCCCATCGAGCCTTGCAAAGAGCTGGGTGTCGCCCAGGTCCTCCAACAGCATAAATCCCTGTTCAGTGTCTGCGGCCGCCACCATTGGCGTGTGGATACCGTGGCGGCGCAAATAATCCGCCACGGCCACAAACCGCTGGGGATCGGTGAACTCCGGCGGGGAGTCCACCGCAATCATGCTGGGCCTGCTGCCGGTGCGGAAATAACGGCGGAAACCCGCGTCACCGGTCAGCGGCTGCAGCGGCGTGCCGTTGCCGCTCTTGAGCGCGCGGGCACACCAGCGACTCAATCCACTGCGCCGCTGGTCGACCCCATCTCTTTCAAGTCGCTCACTCATGAGCCGCTACTACTCCACAAATCCCGGCTGGCATTTTAGCGGCGGTACCGCCGCCGTCCAGCGACAAGCTCTTCTTTCCACCCCCACCGGCAGGCGAAACCAACAAAATTGATAGCCCCGTTAGTAGTGTGCACCATGCCCACATTGAAGTAGAATCAATCGCTGATTTTCCGCGCGCCGCCCGCCCGCGCCTCGCCACGGAACAAACTCTAAAGATAGCCGGAACATATCACCTGATGCTGGAAGCTTCCCGGTGGCGCCGCCTGGCGCTGGCAATTAGACAGATCCCCCGACCGCACCCACTCGCTATCGGTTTTCTCGCCACGCAGCCGCTGTGGGGCCAGGGGGCACTGGCGCAGACGGCAGACCCCGTGGCCGGCTCCGTGGAGGAATACAACCCCTACCTCTACCTGGACTGGCTGCCGGCCGATCAGCTGCCGCCATCCCGCCGGGCGGCAATGCCGGCGGCCTGCAGCGGCGCTTTCGTCGCACCCCCGGCCGATTACCCGGATGCGGCTCTGCTGCCGCAGGACGCTCCCATGCGGGCCACCGCCGATACCTCACAGCAGTCACTGGTGGACGGCACTGCGGAACTGCGCGGCAATGTCCGCATCACCCAGGGTTACCGCCAGCTGTTCGCCGACGAGGTGGATGTCAACCGCACCCAGAGCACCGCCTATCTGCGCGGCGCCATTGAACTGCGGGAGCCCAACCTGCTGGTGCGGGGTCGCGCCGCCGAAGTGCACACCGACAGCAGGGCGGCCGCCATCGAGGATGCCACCTACGTCATCCACGACCAGTATGTTCACGGCAGTGCCAGCTATGCGACGCGTGAGGCCAGCGGCGAACTGATACTGACCCAGGGGGACTATACTCGCTGCGAACCGGGCAACGTATTCTGGCGCATGACAGGGGGCGAAATCGCAATCGACAATGTCGAACGGCAGGGAACCGCCCGCGATGTGCGCCTGGAGGTGCTGGATGTGCCGGTGTTTTATTTCCCCTATCTGCGCTTTCCCGTCGGCGATGCGCGCCTGTCCGGATTTCTGTTCCCCAGCATCAGCAACAGTGACGAGAACGGCTGGGATGTGGCCATCCCCTACTACTGGAACATAGCGCCGCAACTGGATGCCACCATAGTCCCGCGCTATATCCAGTACCGCGGGTCCGGCGCCGAGGTGGAGGTGCGCCACCTGAGCCCCTGGTTCAACACCGAAGTGCGCGCCGCCGGCCTGCCCAACGACAAGGGCGGCGACGATGAGGATGCCCGCAGCCTGATCCGGCAGGGATTCCCGGAGGATCTGGTGCTGCCCGCCAAAGGCAAGGACCGCTGGCTCGCCAACATCGAGCAGCAGGGCAGCAGTGGCGGCCCCTGGCGCACCAAGATCGATTACACCAAAGTCAGCGACCCGGATTATTTTCGCGACCTGGACACCGCCAACCTGAGTGTCTCGGCGGAAACGGCCTTGAGTCAGAGTGCCCAGGCGGGCCTGTCCGGGGAGCACTGGCAGGCAACCCTGCGCGCACAGGAATACCAACAGCTGGTGAAAGACCGCTTCGAAACCTACAGTCAGCTGCCCCGCCTCAATATCGATGGCGACTACCGCTGGGGCGACTTGGCCCTAGCGCTGCAGCACGAAGTCACCAGTTGGGACCACGACGAAGAGGAAACCATTCGCTTTATCGCCGATGTGGGCAACCCGGACAGTGTCACTGAACGGACGCGCAATTTCGTCAATGCCCGGCGGATGCGCATCGACTACGAACTGGACTGGGACAAGCAGTGGCTGTGGGGCTATATCACCCCGGGACTGGCATTCCGCTATCTCTCTTACAGTCTCGACAATGAATTCCTGCGCCCCGACGCGAGTTCCTCACCGGAGGCATCCGCCGGCCAGGTCACACTGGATACCGGCCTGTTCTTCGAGCGCAACGCCACCGCCTTCGGCCGGGACTATGTGCAGACCCTGGAGCCGCGGCTGTTCGCGCTGGGCAGCTCCAGGGCGGACCAGAGCGACTTTATCGATGTAAGCACCAGTCCCAGCGATGGCGGCAACGATTTGTTGTTCGACACATCGCTGTTCACTTTCAGCTATGACCAGCTGTTCCGCGACAGCCGCTTTACCGGCAAGGACCGCATCGACGATGCGGACCGGGTGGCACTGGGGCTCACCAGCCGCATCATCGACCCGTCTAGCGGCCGCGACCTGTTCACCCTCAGCGGCGGGCAGATTTTCTACCTGCAGGATCGGGAAACCACACTCAGAGGCATCGTCGAGGACGCGCCCCGGTCGGAGTTTGCCGCCCGCCTGGAGAGCTACCCCATCGAATCGATGCGGATTGCCAGCGAACTCATCTACGACGACGATCGGGGAGAGATGAACCGCGGCAACTTCAGCCTGCGCTACCTCGACGACGATCTCAGGCTGTTCAACCTCGGCTACCGCTACCTGCGCCAGGAGGAGGAGTTCGATCTCGACGACAACCTGATCCGCGGCCCGGTGCGGCAAGTGGACGCGTCCATGGTACTGCCTGTCAGCGCCTCCCTCTCCATTCTCGCCAGGGCCAACTACGATATCACCTTCGACCGGGAACTGGAGTATCTGGCGGGAATCGAATATGACAGCTGCTGCTACCGCGCCCGTGTGGCCTGGCGGCGCACCCTGGACAACAATCTGGCGGACGTGGTCCAGCCGGAGGACCTGACATTCGACGAGGGTATCTATCTGGAGATTCAGCTCAAGGGCTTGGCGGGACTGGGTACCACCGTAACCCGTATGCTCAGCCAAGGCATCCCCAACTTTGCACAGAGAGAATTACTGAAACAGTGATGAAACTAACGACCAAACTCAATTACAAAAACGGTCTGCTGGCACTGCTGGCGTTCGGTGCACTCGCTGCGAACCTGGCCTGGGCGCAAGTACAGCAACTGGACGCGGTGGTGGCGGTGGTCGACGACGACGTTGTCATGGCCAGCGAGCTGCAACAGCGCCTGAATACCATCATGACGCAGATCAGCGCCCAGCAGGTGGAGGCGCCGCCCATAGAGATTCTCCGCCGGCAGGTGCTGGAACAGCTGATCATCGAACGGCTGCAACTGCAGATGGCGGCCCGCGCCGGTGTCACCGTCGCGGACAACGAGCTGGACCAGGCCATCGCCCGGGTGCAGCAGAATGCCGGCGTCAGCCCGGAGCAGTTTCGCCAGCGTATTGCCGCCGACGGTATGTCGATGAAATCCTTCCGCGAACAGATCCGCCAGGAGCTGATGATCCGCCAAGTGGAGCAGGGCAGCGTCAATCGCCGCATCCAGATCAGCGAGCAGGACGTCGACAACTTCCTGCGTTCCAAGGAGGGCGAATTCTGGAAGTCCCCCCAGTACGAGTTGGGCCACATTCTGATTCCGGTCAACTCCAGCGCCCCCGCGGACGAAGTTTCCAGGGCCCGCGCCAAGGCCGAGCAGCTGGCACAGGAAATCAGAGACGGCGCCGACTTCCGCCGCCTGGCCATTGCCAATTCCGCCGGCCAGAATGCCCTCTCCGGGGGCGACCTGGGCTGGCGCAAAACAGTCGAGCTTCCCACTCTGTTCGCCGATGCCCTGGAAGGCCTCCAGGTGGGCGAGGTCACCAGCCCCTTCCGCAGTGACGCCGGCTTTCACCTGCTGAAGATCCACGCCCAGCGGGGCGCCAGCGAACAGATGGTGGAACAGACCAAGGTCCGCCATATCCTGATAAAGACCTCCGAGATCCGCACCGATGACGATGCCTATAACCTCCTTATCGATCTGCGGCAACAACTGGAAAAAGGTGCCGACTTTGACCAGCTGGCGCGTGAATACTCGGAGGACATCGGCACCATGCTGGCCGGCGGCGACCTCGGCTGGTCCACCCCCGGGCAGTTCGTACCCGAATTCACCCAGGCCATGGACAATACCCCGGTAGGTGAGATCAGCCTGCCCTTCCGCAGCCAGTTTGGCTGGCACATTCTGCGTGTGGACGGCCGTCGCCAGCAGGATATGACCGACCGCTATATTCGCAACCAGGCCGCAAACCTGCTGCGCAACCGCCGCTATCAGGAAGAGCTGCAGAACTGGCGCCGCGAAATCCGCGACCAGGCGTACGTGGATATCAAATTGCCCGACCTGAGAGACGACACCGACGCAGACAACACCACGAACGGAGGCGCACAGCCGGCCCAATGATCCCACGGATAGCCCTGACCCCCGGCGAACCCGGGGGTATCGGTCCCGAACTCGCGGTCAAACTGGCGCATCTGCGCGACCCCCAGCCGGCGCAACTCATCGCCGTTGCCGACCCGCAGCTGCTGGAGCAGACAGCCAGGGCGCTCCAACTGCCCCTGACACTGATACCCTTCGATCCCCAACGCCCGGCGGCAGATACTCCGGCAGACTGCCTGTACCTGCAGCCTGTGTCCCTCCGCGCGCCGGCAACCGCCGGCACCCTCAACCCCGGCAACGCCACCTATGTGGTGGAAAGCCTGCGCCTGGCTGCCGAAGGCTGCCTGACACGTACCTTCGACGCGCTGGTGACCGGCCCGGTACACAAAGGTGTCATCAACGACGCCGGTGTCCCCTTCAGTGGACACACGGAATTTTTTGCCCAGTGCGCCGGCGTCGATCGAGTGGTCATGATGCTGGCCGCCGGGGACCTGCGTGTCGCCCTGGCAACCACCCACCTGCCCCTGAAAGACGTCAGCGCAGCAATTACCAGCGAGCGCCTGGATCGGGTGATCGGCATACTGCATCGCAGCCTGAAGCAGACATTTGGTATCCCGCAACCGCGGATCGGCGTCTGTGGGCTCAACCCGCACGCCGGTGAAAGCGGCCACCTGGGGCGAGAGGAAATCGAGGTTATCGAGCCGCTACTGGCGCGGCTGCGGGCACTGGGTATGCAACTGCTGGGCCCCCTGCCCGCCGATACACTGTTCACGCCACCGCAGCTGGCCCGCTGCGATGCGGTGCTGGCCATGTACCACGACCAGGGGCTGCCGGTATTGAAATTTCACGGCTTCGGCCAGGCGGTCAATATCACCCTTGGCCTGCCGTTTATCCGCACCTCCGTAGACCACGGCACCGCCCTCGATATCGCCGGCTGCAACACAGCCGACTGCGGCAGTCTGCGGACGGCACTGGCGCAGGCGATACAACTGACTGAGCTGCGCGCTGAAGGTGAGGCCGGCCATTGATCCGTTATGCTCAGGGCTTCGGGGCCGGGTCCAGGCGGGCTGCTACTGTTAACCCGGCAGTCTATTGAGTTGCCGGGTTAATATTGAGATACCTATATTGAGATACCTATAGAGTTGCCGGATTGATAAGTCCCACAACTTCTTCTGTGTGAAAGGGCGCCAAAGCGTGTATGGTGGCGCATCAATGCAACCGTCATATGCTGTTTTGTATGGATAACTTTTTCCAACCCAAGGCGCGCAAACGTTTCGGCCAGAATTTTCTGGTAGACGAGAACATTATCGAGCGCATTGTGCGCGCTATAGCCCCCAGGGAAACGGATCGCCTGGTGGAGATAGGGCCGGGACAGGGCGCCATCACCGCCCTGTTGCTGCATCACTGCCCGGGGCTGACGGCGGTGGAACTGGACCGCGACCTGATCCCAATACTGAAGTTCAAATTCCGCGATTACCCCGACTTCCGGATTGTCGAACAGGATGCACTGAAGTTTGATTTCGGCAGCCTAGCCGGCGACGGGCCCATCCGGGTGGTGGGCAATCTGCCCTACAACATCTCCACGCCACTGCTGTTTCACTTGCTCGGGTTTCGCGGCGCGGTCAGGGACATGCACTTTATGCTGCAAAAGGAAGTGGTGGATCGCTTGATCGCCGCCCCCGGCACCCGGGCTTACGGTCGTCTCGGGGTAATGGTGCAGTACCACTGCAAGGTGCAGGGGCTTTTCCCGGTGCCACCGCAATCCTTTCGCCCTGCGCCGAAAGTGGATTCGGCCATAGTGCGACTGGTCCCCCACCCGACACCACCCTATGCGGCAGTGGACGAAAACCTGTTGCAGCGCCTGGTCCAGGTGGCCTTTCAACAGCGTCGCAAGACACTGCGCAACGCGATCAAGCCGCTCTACCCGGACCTGGACGCGGCACAACTGCCTCTGGACGCCGGGCGCCGCCCCGAGACACTGAGCGTGCAGGAATTCGTACAACTGGCAAACTATCTGTCCACGCTGGACCAATAGCCTGCACTTCGAACAGGGAAGTTCGGGCCGCAAATCAAGCGTGTAACTACACGATTAGTTGTGGAGGGTTTGCGGACATACACCACAAGGCCGGGTTGAAGAAAGCCAGGAAAGGCTTTTGCAACAGCCAGCTGGGGAAGCAAAACAGGATACGGGAATTATTTTGGCCACTTACGCCATTGGAGATATACAGGGTTGTTTTGACCCCTTTATGCGCCTTCTGGAGAAGCTGCGCTTCCGGCCTGACCGGGACAAGTTGTGGCTGGCCGGGGACATGGTACACCGCGGGCACGACAGCCTCAGTACCCTGCGCTTCCTGTACAAACACCGCGCCCAGGTGACAGCGGTACTGGGCAATCACGATCTGCACCTCCTGGCGCTGGCCCACGGCGCCAAATCCCTGACCGACAAAGAGCGCGACCTGGCAAAGGTCCTGCGGGCCAAGGACGCGGACAAATTGTTGCACTGGCTGCAAAAGCAACCGCTGGTGGTGCACAAAAAAGGCTTCACCATGGTACATGCGGGCATTCCCCCCATGTGGAGTGTCACCAAAGCGGTGGAATTATCCCGCGAGGTGCATCAGGCCCTGAGCGACGACGCCATGGCAAAGGCCTATTTCTACGGTATGTATGGCAACGAACCCCACTGCTGGAACGATCACTTGGTGGGTGTGGAGCGCCTGCGCTCCATCACCAACTACTTCACCCGCATGCGCTTCTGCAAAGAGGATGGCACCCTGGACCTGGTGACCAAGCGCGGTGCCGACGCAGGGCACGATGGCTACCGTCCCTGGTTCAGCCATAAGCGGCGAAAAACCCGCAACGACAAAATTCTCTTCGGCCACTGGGCCGCCCTGGAGGGACGCGCCGATACCCCCAACGTCTACGCGCTGGATACCGGCTGTGTTTGGGGGGGATATCTCACCGCCATGCGGCTCAGCGATGAAAAGTTTTTCTGCACCGATTGCGGCCTCTGACACAGAGACCGGCCCGCTCCAGTGGGACTATTCAATAAGTTGCCGGATTAATTAGTGTGAGCAGGCCCCAGGGTCGCGCCCCGGGCCTCATCGAGATATTCCTTGATTGGCTGGCGGTAATTGCGGCTGACTTTTATTTGCGAACCGCTGCTCAGTGTCAGCTGATATTCACCCTTGCTCAGCACCCTGATATGATCGATAAAAGTCAGGTTGACCAAAGTGGACCTGTGCACCCGCTTGAAAGTATCGGCGCACAACTGCTGTTGTAATTCCTTCATGGTGCTGCGCATCACATGGGTCTCGCCGCCGGCGTGTACGCACATATAGTCTCCCGCAGCATCAATCCACTCGATATCCGCCTGATTCACCATCACGATACGACTGCGGTCCTTGATCGCCAGCTTGCGCGGAGCCGCCGCAGTATCCTGCAAAACCTGCTGGTCTCCTCCGCCCCCCTCACTGTCCTCTGCCCCTTCCACCTGCACAATGGAATTCAGCAGGCTTGCCTTGGTGCCGGCGCGGCTGTCAGGGGTGCCATGCCCGGCGCCCGGACCCTGCGCCAGAAGGCGTTCACGGGCCCGGTCTACCGCCAGTTGCAACCGATCGACCTCCAGTGGTTTCAGCACATAGTCGACCGCATTGACTTCAAACGCTTCCAGAGCGAACTGGTCGTAGGCGGTGGTAAAAATTACCAGCGGCATAGTATCGGCCTGCAGGGCACGCACCACGTCGAATCCCCCCATGCCAGGCATTTGGATATCCAGAAATACCAGATCCGGGGCGCATTCAGCGATCGCCGACACCGCTTCGCGCCCGTTGCGACAAGTTGCCAGCACCTCCATATAGGGGAGTTCCTGCAGCATGGATTTTATCAGGCGCAGCGCCAGGGGCTCATCATCCACGGCGACGACTCTCAATGGCTTCACGGGATCACTCCTATGCCGGTATCTTGCCGGTCTTGTTATTTGCTGAGTCAGTTTCAAAAGGGATGCGGATGGTTACCCGCATACCGCCGCCCGGTGCCCAGTCCTGCTGCAACCCGTAGCCATCGCCATAAAGCGTCTTCAGTCTGTCGCGGATATTCGACAGGCCGACACCCGTCGAGGACGGAACCTCACCGGAAATTCCTGAACCGCCGCAGCGGCTGCCGGAATCCGTGAGCCGGAGCAGTAAACGTCCATTCTTCCGGCGCGCGGAAATTTCTATGGTGCCGCCGGATTCGCTGGGCGCTATCGCATATTTTATCGAGTTCTCTGCCAGAGGCTGCAGCAGCATACTGGGCACCTTGGCGGATACCGCGGATTTTTCAATATCCAGCTGCACCTGTAACCGATCCGCAAAGCGGGTTTTCTCTATATCCAGGTAGAGCAGGACCACCGCTATTTCCTGCTCCAGGCTCACCTTGTGATCCGGGTCCTCTTTGAGGGAGTGGCGCAAAAACTGGCTCAGCCGCATCACCATATCACCCGCCTCCTTCCGCTGTTCGAAGCGAATCAGGGCGTTGATGGAATTCAAAGTATTAAACAGAAAATGCGGGTTGAGCTGGTAGCGCAACATCTTCAACTGCGCCTCCTTGGCAACCGATTCAGCGTGCAGTCGGCGTATCTGCTCCCGCTCATGTACCGCCGCCACCCGCAGCATCTTGTCGTGTTCCTGCTCCAGTAAAAGATAGTACTTTACCCCGCAGTACAATGCGCTCCAGAACAAAAACACGAACAATGATGCGTAGTACCAACCTCCGAATTCCGACCAAAGCGAGTGTTTTCCCGTAAGGCGAATAAACAGTTCCATGCGCACCAGAGTCCAGATTCCGGCGATCACCGCCACGGCAACCAGATAGATAAAGGTCCGCACACCGACGGGTGTATCCCAGGCGATATCGAAAATCGGCTTCAACAATAGCGACAACAGAAACGCAACTGCACACTGGACCAGTGTATTGGCCGGCTCGATCTCCGGCCAAGCCACCGACGACTGCCAGAAAGACATCGACAGGAAGGTGACAATTAAAATACCCAGCCAGCTCACCAGTTGCAGCTTCCAGAACCAGCGCTGCGTACCTGATATCACTTCGGTGCCGGTCTTGTGGGAAGAGGGTTCGGCCATGGTTGTCCGTATTCTTATCTACCGCAGGGTTTATATCCCTACGTGTGCTACCGATATTACCGCGATAGTAGCGGCACAGCCAATGCAGATGGCTTGCACAGTCCGCTTCAACGCAAATTCAGTCCGGCTTGTCTATCAGCCCGTTTGCTTTAGAATTCTTTCCCTGGTGAAACCCTCTTTTGCAGAAATATTTTTCCCGGTGCTGTCCGCGGGGTCCGGCCAGCCTGAATTTGGTCCGGCTTATCGCGGAGGTTGTTTGCCGCGCAACCGCATATGGTAGTTTCACCCGACAGGCTGCGAGCCTCAGCGCTCCACCCACCCCCGGGGGCAGGTGAATCTGAAGGGTGGTTTGTCAGGCGGGAACACAGTAATAAATCGGACTGCCGATGAAAGAGTTAATCAGCGGTGTGGCTAAGGACACAGTGGCAAACGCCGCCAATGCCGTCCCCCTAATCGAGAGGACTTCCATTGCCGAACCCTCGCACAGGTTCAGCCTGGCGATTCTGGCTTCGTTGTTTTTTATCTGGGGATTTATCACCAGCCTCAACGATATCCTGGTCCCACACCTCAAGAATGTTTTCGACCTGAACTATACCGAGGCGATTTTCGTCCAGTTTTGTTTTTTTATCGCCTACTTTGTGGTGTCGGTGCCCGCCGGCGCTCTGATCAAGCGGGTGGGATACCAGTTGGGACTGGTGCTGGGATTGCTGATTGCCTGTGCCGGCTGCCTGGTTTTTATCCCTGCGGCGCGCATGCAGATTTACGGCATTTTTCTGCTGGGTCTGTTTGTACTGGCCGCGGGCATTACCATTCTGCAGGTGTCCGCCAACCCCTATGTAATCGCGCTGGGCAAGGCCAGCACCGCGCCCAGTCGCCTGAATCTGACCCAGGCTTTCAACAGTTTGGGCACCACCCTGGCACCGGCGTTCGGCGGTCTGGTTATTTTTTCTGCTGTTGCCTCGGGCGCGGATACCACTACAGTGGAAGGCCTGCAGCTGTTTCGCGCCCACGAGGCCGCCCTGGTGGAGAAACCCTATTTCATCCTCGCCCTGGTGCTGCTGCTGATGGTGGCATTTTTTTCCTGGGTCCGGCTGCCATCCGCACCGCACCAACAGCCCCCCGCCGATACAGCCCCCGATGTGGACTCCGCTTTCCGCCCGCTGCGCTATCCGCGTCTTATGCTCGGCGCCATCGCTATTTTTGTCTATGTGGGCGCCGAAGTGGCCATAGGCAGTTTTCTGGTTAATTTCTTTGGCGAGCCGTCCGTGGCCGGTATGAGTACCGCTCAGGCCGCCCGCTATGTCTCCTATTATTGGGGCGGCGCGATGATTGGCCGGTTTGCCGGCGCCCTGTTGTTGCGATATGTTTCCCCGGGCCTGTTGCTGGCGGTCTGTGGCTGCTGCGCAACCCTGTTGATCGCCGCAGCCATGTTGTCCACCGGTATGCCGGCGGTGTGGTCCATCCTCGCGGTGGGCCTGTTCAACTCCATCATGTTTCCCACCATTTTCAGTCTGGCCGTGACCGGGCTGGGCAGAAACACCAGTCAGGGCTCCGGGGTTTTGTGCATGGCCATTGTCGGCGGCGCCATAGTGCCACTGGCACAGGGAGTCATGGCGGATTTCGCCGGTATCCAGCTATCGTTTCTGATTCCTCTGCTGTGTTACTGCTATATCGTTTACTACGGTACTTTTTCGCCCATGTTGCGCAACGGCGTTTGAAAACCCGACGCCCACCACAGCGGTTGGCAGTGTGACTGCCAACCCTCTCAACTGTGATTCGGTCCCTCTCACCGACAATGGCTTGTTGTTTTAAGGCGGTCGTTGCATTTTGTGCTGTCAAAACTGCAGGTCTGGGTGGCAAACAAAAAAGATGGTACGGCAGTTCTCCCTCTTCGTCGTCGCGACTCTTTGTGCATCCATTGGTGCCACTGCTGACCAGCCGGTGTCCGCTGCGAAGGGCGGTTGGGAGTTGGTTTGGAGTGACGAATTTTCGGATCACTCACTGGACCGGACTAAGTGGCGCTACGAGGTGAATTGTGCCGGCGGTGGCAACAATGAATTACAGTGCTACACGCCCCGAGAGCAAAACAGTTTTATTTCCGCCGGTGTTTTACACATTGTGGCACACAGGGAAGACTTCCGCGGCCCCGCTTTTCAGGACGACGAAACCGACTATAACGTGGCCGATACCAGTGCACTCCGGCACTTCACTTCGGCACGCCTGCGCAGCAGGCATCACGGGGATTGGCAGTATGGCCGTATCGAAGTGTCCGCGCGACTGCCCCAGGGGCAGGGTATTTGGCCGGCGATCTGGATGCTGCCGACAGAGTGGCGTTATGGCGGTTGGCCACACAGTGGCGAGATCGACATTATGGAGGCGATCAACAGTAACGCCGCTGGAGGCAACCGTATCTACGGCACCCTCCACTATGGTGAGGCATGGCCCAATAACAAATATACCTCCGCGCACTACGATCCACCCGGTAACGTCTGGGAGGACTTCCATCAGTATGCGATTGAATGGGAACGTGATGAAATTCGCTGGTATTTAGATGGTATTCACTATGGCACCCAGCGGCCGGCGGCGGATGACCAGCCCGGTTGGTATACCTATCGCCTGCAGACAGAAGCGGGTGATACCCGGTTGGCTGCCGCGGGAGCACCGTTCGATCAACCCTTCCACCTGATACTCAATCTCGCGGTTGGCGGCAACTGGCCTGGCGAACCCGATGACAATACCGTCTTCCCGCAAACTTTGGCCATTGACTATGTGCGCGTCTATCGCTGCGCGGGAGGCGATGCCGATGGGCGAGGCTGTGCCAGCAGCGTCGATCCAAAAGTAAAAGCGACAGGCACCCCGCTGCCGGATCTCAAAGCCAGTGGAAAAAGCCGCGTTGCCCCGCCAGCTGATCAACAGGGTCAATCCATCACCGTATCCCGCTCGCGCTATCGTGAGCAACTGGCGGGGTTCTGGCTGGGTGCGAGTATTGCCAACTGGACCGGACTGATTACCGAGATGGACCGAGTAGAAGCGCCCTTTTATACCGACCGTGACTGGGGCGCTGACGATCAGAGAAATATATGGGGCAATTATGTACCTCATGCGAAAAAAATTGATTTCTATACGGTACCGGCAGATGAACCCTGGGGTGCCGATGACGACACCGACATCGAATATTTGTACCTCCACTTGCTAAACCGGCACGATGGTGAACCTTTGACACCGGCACAGATTCGGGCCGGTTGGCTAGAGCATATCTACTCAAACGAAGATGCGCCGGACGGAGAGAATTTTCTCTGGGTGTCCAACGAGCGGGCCTACTATCTGATGCGCGACGGTATACTGCCACCGCAGACGAGTGAGCCCGAACACAATCCGGACTCGACCATGATAGACGCACAGCTCACCACTGAGCTGTTTGGTCTGCTGGCACCGACGCGCCCGGATGTGGCACTCCAGTTTGCGGAACTGCCAATCCGTACTACAGCCAGCGGTGTCGCGGCGCAAATCGCACGTTTTTATGTAGTCATGCATGCGCTGGTGCCAGTGATCGAGCCAACGCTTTCCCCGCGGGAAAAAATACTCTGGCTAGCGGCGCAGGCACGCAGCCAGCTTGCAAACGATTCCTATGCTGGACGCATGTATGACTTTATTTATCAGTCCTATCTGCGCAATCCGGACAAAAACGACTGGGAGCTAACCCGCGATGCCATTTACCGGCGTTATCAGCTGGGGGGCGACGATGGCTATCATTACCAGCGCCCATTCGATGCCGGAATCAACTTTGCCGCGAGCTTGGTCAGCTTGTTTTACGGCGGCGGGGACCTGAAGCGCACCGTGCAAATCGGGGCGCTGGCGGGTTGGGACTCGGATAATCCCACCGCAACCTGGGGCGGCCTGTTGGGTTTTATGTTCGGACGCGATGGTATTGCAAAAGCGTTTCCCGACCGAAAATTAAGTGATACCTACTGGATCCACCGCACGCGCCGAAATTTTCCCGATTATATTCCCAACCTTGCCGGCGAAGACACTTTTACCCGGATGGCTGAGCGCGGCGTGCAGCTTGTGGACCAAATAGTCGAACGCCAGTTGGGTGGCCATATTGATCCGTCGACGGATAGTTGGATTATTCCGCGCCGAACTCCAGGCCAGCCGTCGACTGACAGGAGTGATAAATAGACCATGCAAGAAAGTACACAGTCGGTCACAACGGTTTCGCAAAACTGGAAACTGGTCGCCGATATTGGTGGCACTAACGCCCGCTTCGGTCTCGCTCGACATGGGGGAGAGGGCCACCGGGGACTACAGGGAACCTTGGTCGAGGACATTCGACAATTACCCTGCGCCCAGTTTGAGCAACTTGAAGCGGCACTGGAAAGCTATCTGCAATCGCTGCCAGCAAGCAAGGTGGCCAGTTTGAGTGAAGCCTGCCTGGCAGTTGCTGGCCCGGTGGGTTCAGACCGGATAGCGGTGACCAATCTGCCGTGGTCTTTTTCCAAGTCCAGTCTCAAGCGTTCTCTGGGCTACGCGCGTTTTGAGGTCATCAACGACTTCGCTGCCCTGGCGCTCAGCTGCCCGGGCCTGCAAGGGGAAGAATTAGCGCGGGTCGATACGGAGACAGAGCCGGTCTCCGAACACCCCATGCCCGAAGAACCCCGCGTGGTGATCGGCCCAGGCACAGGATTGGGTGTTTGCGGTTTATTGCGAAATGGCAACACCTGGCGCGCCCTGCCCGGCGAGGGTGGTCACACGACCATCGCCCCGGTCAACGAAGAAGAGCTGGCTATAGTGCAATACCTGCGCCGGGAGCACTGCCATATCTCCGCAGAGCACCTGTTGTGCGGCCGCGGACTGGCCAATATCCATCGCGGCCTCGCCGCCATAGGTGGCCAGCGGGAAACGTCGCGGGATCCAGCGGCCATCACCGCCGCAGCGCTGGACGGTAGCTGCGCCCTGGCACGGTATACGGTGCACCTCTTCTGCAATCTGCTTGGCAGCTTCTGTGGCGACGCAGTGCTGACCCTGGGCGCACGCGGCGGCCTCTACCTGGGCGGCGGCATACTGCCGAGAATTGAACCCTTGTTGCGGGCCAGTGACTTTATGTCGCGCCTGCGCGCCAAAGGCGTCATGTCCGCCTATCTGCACAAATTGCCCGTCTACCTGGTGCGCCATCCATTTCCGGCACTGGTCGGGGCGGCAGCCTTTCTGGGCAGCGAACAATAACGATTTTCGGGAGAGAACCCATGGCATTGACCAAGCAAATAACCGCCGGACTGCTGCTCTGCAGTGCCATCCTCGGAGGTTGCGACAGCGGCGAAAAACACCAGGCCTCTGCGCCGGGCGCTGGCCCGTCGGCGCACAGTGCGGTGGGAGACCTCTCGGTATGGCCAAAGCTAGAGCCAGCCCTGCCAAAAGATCCGGCACTGGAAGCGCGGATCGACAGCCTCGTCAGCCGTATGTCCATCGAGGAAAAGGTGGGCCAGATGATCCAGGCGGAAATCAAGTATGTCACACCGGAAGACGTCAAGACCTACCACCTGGGTTCAGTATTGAACGGTGGCGGCACCTACCCCGACAACAACAAGTTCGCCACACCACAGGACTGGCTGCAGTTATCCGAAGCCTTTTATGCCGCCTCCATGGACACCTCTGACGGCGGCGTCGCCATCCCGATTATCTGGGGCAGCGACGCGGTACACGGCCACAACAATATCATCGGCGCCACCCTGTTCCCGCACAATATCGGCCTGGGTGCGGCGCGGGACCCGGAGCTGATCCGCCGCATCGGCGCAGCGACCGCGCGCGAGGTGGCGGTGACCGGAGTCGACTGGACCTTTGCACCCACCATTGCCGTAGTGCGCGACGACCGCTGGGGCCGGACTTACGAGAGCTATTCCGAGGACCCGGCCGTTGTGCGCGACTATGCCGCAGAAATGGTGCGCGGACTCCAGGGCGACAAACAGAGCGAGGACTTCCTGCGCGGCGAACACCTGGTGGCCACCGCCAAGCACTTCCTCGGCGACGGCGGCACCGAGCGGGGTATCGACCGCGGCGACAACCGGGTGGCGGAAAGGGAGCTGGCCGAACTGCACGGGGCCGGTTATCTGAGTGCGCTGCCCGCCGGAGTGCAGACCGTCATGGCTTCCTTCAACAGCTGGAACGGTGAACGCCTGCACGGACACAAGTATCTGCTCACCGATGTGCTAAAGGGCCGCCTGGGTTTCGACGGTTTCGTCGTCGGCGACTGGAACGGCCACCGTTTCGTACCCGGATGCAGTGTGGAAAGCTGCGCGGCCGCCATCAACGCCGGTCTGGACATGTTCATGGTGCCGTCCGACTGGAAAAAGCTGTACCAGAATACCCTGGCGCAGGCCAGGAGCGGCGAGATTTCGCGGCAGCGACTGGATGACGCCGTACGACGTATCCTGAGGGTCAAGATCCGCGCCGGCCTGTTTGAGCATGTCCGCCCACTGGCGGGGAAGAGTCGCATCCTTGGCAACGATGATCACCGGGCCCTGGCCCGCGAAGCGGTGCGCGATTCCCTGGTGCTGCTGAAGAATAGCGGCAACCTTCTGCCGCTACACCCACGGCAGAGAATTCTTGTGGCCGGCGATGGTGCTGACAACCTCTCCAAGCAGTCCGGTGGCTGGACCATTTCCTGGCAGGGCACCGGCAACAGTCGCGAGGATTTTCCCGGTGCCACTTCCCTATTCGCCGGTTTCCAGGCAGTGGTGGAAGCCGCCGGGGGCCGGATTGCCCTGAGCGAGGATGGCAGCTTTTCCGCCGACACCTTTCCCGGTGGCGGCAGGCCCGACGTGGCGATCGTAGTGTTCGGCGAAGAGCCCTATGCCGAGTGGCACGGCGACCTGGCCAGCATCGAATACCAACTGGGCCATAAAAACGATCTGGCGTTGCTGAAAAAGCTGCGCGCCCAAGATGTGCCGGTGGTGAGTGTGTTCCTGTCCGGTCGCCCTCTGTGGATCAACAAGGAACTCAACGCATCCGACGCCTTCGTGGCCGCCTGGCTGCCCGGGTCCGAGGGCGGCGGCGTGGCCGATGTCCTGTTTACCGATGCCGAAGGCTATGTCCGCCACCAGTTCACCGGCAGGCTGCCCTTCAGCTGGCCCAAATATGTACACCAGGTGGTGCTGAACCCCTATCACCCTGGCTACCAGCCCCTGTTCCCGCTCGGTTATGGCCTGCGCAATGGCGAAGAGTCACTGGTCAGCGATTCCCTACCCGAGGATGGCGACACCTACGCGGAGGGAAAACTGGAGGACGCCTGGCTGATGGTGTCCCGCCCGCGGGCCCCCTGGCAATTGGCAATTGCCGAAGCGGGCCGCGCGCCTGTAGCAGTCACCGGCAATCGCGCCAGCAGTGGCGACGACAACAACATCACAGTGGCCGCCATCGATATGGAGTCCCAGGAGGATGCCCGGTTAATCCAATGGCAGGGGCTGCGTGAAGGCGGTGTGCAGCTGGGCACGCAGAATCCACAGAACCTGAGTCGCTACCTGCGGGAAGACTCCGCCCTGACCCTGGATATTCGCGTGGACCAGCCCCCGCGGCAACCTGTAAACGCACAGATCGCCTGCGGCGATGGCTGTGCGGGGGAATTGCCGCTGCAGTCGCCACTGGCGCAACTGGCACCTGGAGAGTGGACCAGGCTGTCCATCGACCTGCGCTGTTTCGTCGAACAGGGAGTGGATTTCAGCAGGGTCTCCAGCGCCCTGTCACTCAACAGCGCCGGCGCCCTGTCCCTGGCCGTGGCAAATATCAAGTATGTACCCGGAGCGGCGCAATCCGCCGATATCCAATGCCCCGGCTAAGCCGCAGTCTGCGTCTGTATAGCGCCGCCACAGCCCTGTGCTGCGCGGCGGCTGCAGCCGGCACGGAAATTTCCCTGCGCAGCGGCGACCTGAGTGTCCGCATAGACCCCGCCACCGGTGCCCGTATCAGCGAACTGCGCCTGAAGGATCAGCAGCTACTGAGCGGCCCGGAGGTACACCCCGATAACTACGGCTCCACCTTTTGGCTGAGTCCCCAGGCACTGTGGTCCTGGCCGCCGGTGCCCGAACACGACAACCAACCGTATGAGGTTCTGCAACAGGGAGGCAACAGCGTCACCCTGCTGAGTGCGCCCGGTGCGGGCGCCCGGGTACGGAAAAGCCTGCGCGCGCTGGGACACAACCTGCTGCAACTGGACTATCGCATCCAGGCGCAAAGCGGCTTTGAGCAGGTGGCCGCCTGGGAGGTGACGCGGGTCGCCCGCGCCGGGCTGGCCTTTGCACCGGTAACCCCCGCCAGTGTGCAACAGGTGCGGGGACAAGTGGATTATCTGCTGGATAAGGAGGGCATCCTGTGGCTGCCCATGGCGCCCAGTGAACCCCTGCGCGAGGGCAAAGTCATCGCCAACAGCACCGCCGGCTGGCTCGCCTACGCCGCCCAGGGCCAGCTGTATTTGAAAATTTACCCCCCCGTTGCGCAGCATCTTATGGCCAGCGGCGAGGGGGATATCGAACTCTATTTGAGCGGGCACAGCCCCTATCTGGAGCTGGAAATACAAAGCGCTGCACAGGCGCTGGCGCCGGCGCAGCACCTGGACTGGCGCGTCCACTGGCTGGTCACCGAAATCCCGGACGAAGTGGCCGTTGAACCCGCCTCGCCTTCACTGCTGCGACTGGTACGGCAGCAGCTGCAGCGTGCCAGGGCCTTGATCCATGGCGGATCGGCGGCAGAAGCGGCACCGGACCCCAACTCAAAGTGAAGTAAGGAAGAGCATGAAACAACTGATAAAAATCTGCACACTGCTGGGGGCCATTGCCACCGCCGCTCCTTTAATGGGCCAGCCGGCTGCGGATGCCGCCGATAAAAGGGTCAGTGAAATCCTGGGCCGGATGACGCTGGCGGAAAAAATCGGCCAGATGACCCAGGCCGAACGCAAATTCGCCACCCCGGAAGACGTAAAAAAATACCACCTGGGTTCAATCCTGAATGGGGGTGGCTCCTTTCCGGGCAACAACACCCGCGCCGAATGGGTCGAAATGATCGACGCCTATCAGGATGCCGCCATCTCTACCCCTGCGGGAATTCCCCTGATCTACGGCACGGACGCCGTGCACGGCCACAGCAACGTCCACGGCGCCACTATTTTTCCCCATAACGTTGCCATTGGCGCCACTCGCAACCCAAAGCTGGCGCGGGAAATCGGTGCGGCCACAGCCCGCGAAGCGGTGGCAACCGGCGTGCACTGGACCTTCGCCCCCACGCTTTGTGTCGCCCGCGACGATCGCTGGGGCCGGGCCTACGAATGTTTCGGCGAATCCCCGCAGCTGGTGGGCACACTGGGCCGGGCCTATGTGGAAGGATTGCAGGGCGGCCCTCTGGACAGCGCCAATATCCGTCACAACAAACTGGTGGCCACTGCCAAGCACTGGGTGGCGGATGGCGGCACCACCTATGGCACCGGCGATGAAGGCTACGAAATCGACCGCGGGGATACCCGTCTCGACGCCGCCGAGCTGGAGCGCATCCACATAGCCCCCTATGTGCCGGCGCTGAAGGCCGGTGTGGGCGCCGTGATGGTGTCCTACAGCAGCGTCAACGGCACCAAAATGCACGAGCACAAGGCGCTGGTGACCGACAAACTCAAAGGTGAGCTGGGATTCGACGGTATCACCATCTCGGATTGGGCCGCACTGGAGGAAATACCCGCAGACACCAACCGTGAACGGGTAGTGCGCGCAGTCAACGCCGGCCTGGATATGATCATGGAACCGGAGAACTGGCGCGACTTTATCAGCGACCTCACCGCCGCCGTCAAGGCCGGTGAAGTGCCCATGGCGCGCATCGATGACGCCGTCAGCCGGATCCTGGCCACCAAATTGCGGGCCGGCCTGTTCGATGCGCCCATGGCGCCCCTGAGCAGCGCCGACGGCGTCGACTCCCCTATCGGTAACCCGGAGCATCGCGCCCTGGCCCGCCAGGCGGTGCGCGAGTCCCAGGTACTGCTGAAGAACGACGCCGGGCTGCTGCCATTGAAAAGGGATGCCCGTATCTTTGTGGCCGGCGACCACGCCGACGACATAGGCCTGCAGTCCGGTGGCTGGACCATCGAATGGCAGGGCAAACGCGGGGCCATCACCGACGGCACCACGATTCTGGCGGGAATCCGCTCGCTGGCCCGGGGGCAAGTGACCTATAACGCCGCCGGCGAAGGCGCGGCTGGCCACGATGTCGCCATAGTGGTGGTGGGCGAGGAGCCCTACGCCGAGGGCTTCGGCGACTACCGCCCCGCCCCCTGTGAAAAGTGCCAGCCGCTCACCCTGAGCGAACCCCAGCGGCAAATGCTGGCGCGGGTAAAGGAGAGCGGTACACCCACGGTACTGGTGGTTATTTCCGGGCGTCCCCTGCTGATCGCCGATGAAATTGCCTCCGCCCAGGCGGTGGTGGCGGCCTGGCTGCCGGGCAGTGAGGGCGCCGGCGTGGCGGATGTACTCTTCGGCGACTATGGGCCCAAAGGCAAGCTACCGATAACCTGGCCCAGGTCCCTGCAACAGGTTCCGATCAATATCGGCGATAAAAACTACGCTCCACTGTTCCCCTTCGGTTTCGGCCTCACCTATCAATAGCCGGGTCGCAATAGCCGGGGCGGGTTTCCTGTCGGCTGGTGCGGCGAGGGGAAGCGCCGCACCGGCTGCTTTTTTCCGCCCTGCCCTCTCATCCAGCCACCATCCAGACTGGGTTCTTGACATTAGTTACACATGCAACTAGGTTAGTTGCATGTGTAACTAATGGGTCGGAATCCATGCCTGGAGCACCGGCCAATCGAGCAAAAAAGGGAGGGCCAGATGTCCGATTTATTTGAAAACCCCATGGGCCTCGACGGCTTTGAATTTGTAGAGTTCACCGCACCTGAAAAGGGTGTACTGGAAACCGTGTTCGAAGCCATGGGTTTTAGCAAAGTCGCTCGCCACCGCTCCAAGGATGTGGAATTGTGGCGACAGGGTGACATCAACTTTATCACCAACTACGAGCCGGATAGCCACGCTTACTTCTACGCCCAGGAACACGGCCCCTCGGCCTGCGGGCTGGCATTTCGGGTCAAGGATGCCAAGTTCGCCTACGAGGAAGCACTGCGCAGAGGCGCCCAGCCAGTGGCGGTGAATACCGGGCCTATGGAACTGCACCTGCCCGCCATCAAGGGTATCGGCGGCGCCACCCTGTACCTTATCGACCGCTATCAGGAAGGCGAAACCATCTACGACATCGACTTCCACTGGCTCGAGGGCGTCGACCGGCACCCGGAGGGTTGCGGCTTCCACACCCTGGATCACCTGACCCACAACGTCTATCGCGGGCGTATGGAGTACTGGGCCAATTACTACGAAAAACTATTTAACTTCCGCGAAATCCGCTACTTCGATATTAAAGGGGAATACACGGGCCTGCTGTCTAAGGCCATGACCGCACCGGACGGCAAGATCCGCATTCCCCTCAATGAAGAGGCGGCCGGCGGTGGCGGCCAGATCGAAGAATTCCTGATGAAATACAACGGCGAGGGTATCCAGCATATCGCCTTTGCCTGCGACGACCTGCTGCAGTGCTGGGACCGGCTCAAGGGGCGCGGCATGGAATTCATGACCCCACCGCCGGACACCTACTACGAAATGCTGGAGGAGCGCCTTCCGGACCACGGCGAGCCCACCGGCGAACTGAAATCCCGCGGTATACTGCTGGACGGCACCACCGAAGGCGGACAGCCAAGGCTGCTGTTGCAGATCTTCTCCGCCAATATGCTCGGCCCGGTGTTTTTTGAATTTATCCAACGCAAACAGGACGAAGGTTTTGGCGAAGGCAACTTCAAAGCCCTGTTCGAATCCATCGAGCGCGACCAGTTGCAGCGCGGCGTGATCGGCGACGACAAAGCAGAGACGCCCAAGGCCTGATGGCATCCGCGATCCATTGACAGGAACAGAGACCATGATCAAGCGCATACACCATGTGGCATATCGCTGCCGCGATGCCAGGGAGACGGTGAACTTCTACCGCGACCTCCTGGGCATGGAATTTCAATTGGCCATCGCCGAAGACCGGGTGCCCTCCACCGGGGCGCCCGATCCCTACATGCACGTGTTTCTGGATGCGGGACAGGGCAATGTGCTCGCATTTTTCGAACTGCCCAACTCACCGGACATGGGCCGCGACGAAAACACCCCCCAGTGGGTGCAGCACATCGCGCTGGAAGTGGAAACCATGGATGTACTGATGGAGATGAAGCAAAAACTCGAGCAGGCGGGTATCGAGGTACTGGGCCCCACCAACCACACTATTTTCCAGTCTATTTATTTCTTCGATCCCAACGGCCACCGCATCGAGCTGGCCGCCAACACCGCCAAGCCCGGCATGCACCAGGAGCTGAAGCGGGTCGCGGAAGATATGCTCGAAGAGTGGTCCCGCACCAAAAAAGCGCCCCGTCACGCGGCCTGGATGCACGGCCAAGAGGAATTCAAACCAACACAAGCAGGGGAGGCAAAGTGAAATTAGCCAGTCTCAATTCCGGCCGCGACGGCCAGCTGGTAGTAGTATCCGAAGACCTGAGCCGCATGGCTCCAGCCGGGGACATAGCGCCCAACTTGCAGAGCGCCCTGGACGACTGGAGCCAGGTCTCAGGGCAGTTGGAGGCGCTCTACCTGAAACTGCAAAGCGGCGCCATTGAGGGGCAGCCCTTCGACCAGGCCCAGTGCGCCTCGCCTTTGCCGCGCGCCTATCAATGGGCCGACGGCAGCGCCTATGTGAATCACGTCGAACTGGTGCGCAAGGCGCGCAACGCGGAGGTACCGGCCAGCTTCTGGACCGATCCCCTGATGTACCAGGGCGGCTCCGATACTTTCCTCGCACCCCGCGCCCCCATCGTCACGCCCCAGAGCGAAGGCTTTGGTATCGATTTCGAAGCGGAGATCGCCGTTATCACCGACGACGTACCCATGGGCGTATCCGCCACCGAAGCGCTGGGGCATATCAAGCTGGTGATGCTGGTGAACGACGTGTCACTGCGCGGCCTGATCCCCAACGAACTGGGCAAGGGATTCGGCTTTTACCAGTCCAAGCCGTCCAGCGCCTTCTCCCCCATATGCGTCACCCCGGACCAGTTGGGCGACAGCTGGCAGGAGGGCAAACTGCACCTGCCACTGGTGTCGGAATTGAACGGAGAAGTCTTCGGCAAACCCAACGCCGGTGTGGACATGACCTTTCACTTCGGCCAGCTGATCGCCCACGCCGCCAAGACCCGTCCCCTGGGTACCGGCACCATCATCGGCTCCGGCACCGTGTCCAACAAAATGGACGGCGGTCCCGGCAGGCCGGTGGCCGAGGGCGGTCACGGCTACAGTTGTATCGCCGAGATCCGCATGATCGAGACCATCAACAACGGTGGACCCAAGACACCCTTCATGGACTTTGGAGACCGTATCTCCATCGAGATGTTCGACAAACACGGCCACTCCATCTTTGGCCGCATCGATCAGCTGGTCAGCAAAGCCTGACCCTCAGCGGCCAGGGAAGGCCGCGCCGCACCCGCCCGATACTGCGGGCCAGCCCCGCCTGGCCTGAAAGGGCCGCAAGTGAGTTTCTGCGACTTGCCCCAAGAAGCAGACCCCCAGACCTCCCTGGCGCACAGCCCAGGCCGACCGAGGGCCACCAGCCCACTCCACCGGTGACACAGTTCCGGTTGTCGAATTTTATGTCATCTATGAATATTCCCCTGGTGGGGAATTTGTTAGGATATTGTCATCTGAATCAGTGCGAACCGAAATGGTATTTTACTGTTTTACCATGATTTCAAAGATAATAGCTTGACGGAGGCACCATGAAATCCAACTGCCTGCACCTGGCCATTCCCGCCGGGGATCTCAACAAAGCCAAAACCTTCTACTGCGATGTGCTCGGCTGCAAAACCGGCAACAGTGAAGAGGGACGCTGGGTCGATATCGATTTTTGGGGCAATGAGCTGACCTTGCACCAAAGTACCGAAAAGCTGCCGAATGTGCGCCACGACGTCGACATGGGCGCAGTGGCCGTACCCCATTTTGGCATTCACCTCCCGGACGACCAGTTCCAGGCACTCAAAGGCCGTATCGAGGCCGCTGGCCTGCAATACCTGGATAAGCCCTACCGCCGTTTTGTGGGCAGCGAGTATGAACAGGAAACCTTTTTTATTGAAGACCCAAACGGAAATGTACTGGAAATGAAATCCATGGTGAATCCGGAGGTCATGTTTCTACCGGTGGACCACGACTGAGCCGGAAGCCCGATGGATCACTGGCGGGCAACAGCCACACAAAGGTTCCTTAGGGCCTGTGGCCCCAGTCATTTATTGGCTTCTCAGCTTTACGCCGGCAATAGTGACCACACGGGCGGCACTGTCTGCGGCCCCCGCGCCGTCCCTCACCCTAAGGGTGATTTCGTAACGGCCACCGCGGGTATAGCGGTGCAGTGCCCAACGCCCTCTGCGCTGCACGCCATCGCCGAAATCCCAGTGGTAACTGAGCCTGCTATCGCCGCCATAGTGGCTGCGATCCTCAACCCATACCCAACGGAAAAAGCGGCGCAGTTTGAAATCCGCCCGCAGCGGAACTACGCCCTCATTCACCTCGACAATCTGCTCTACCCTGGACACGGCACCCCGCTCGTCCTCCACCTGCAAACCTACCCGGTAGGTCCCGGGGGCATTGAAAGCGTGGCTGGGGTTTTGCTCGCTACTGGTTGCACCGTCACCAAAATCCCACTGCCAGCGCACCAGCACGCCATCCATATCTCCACTGTGATCGATGAAATGGAGCACAAGCCCCTCTGCCTGCCAGGTAAAAGCCGCCGAGGGCGCCAGGTTGTCCTCCCCCAAATCCAGCTCCACCAATACCGGATCGTGATCCGATGCGCGAAAAGGTCCGGCGGAGTAGAGGTCTTCCAATTGTGCGGCGGTCTTGTACTCGGTGTTGTAGTCCAGCACCCGCGGCTCGTCGGCATTGACAGGCCAGGCCAACGCCCCGGTCACCAGCGGCGCCAGCGCAGGGTTTGCCAGTGCATAGTCCAGATACCCGGACTGGCCGTCAAAGACATAGGAATAAGCTTTTCCCCCACCATACTGCGCAAGCAGGTCCGTATAACCGGCAGCCTTCAGGGCGGCTATCGGGTTTTCCCGCGCGTAGCTGTTGAGGTCTCCCAGCAGCAGCACCCGATCGATACCGGTGCCGGCCGGGTCAGACTCTATCCAGCCCGCCAGCGTATCGGCCGCCTGGGTGCGCAGCTGGTTCCAGCAACCCTGGCCATCGCCCTGGTCATCGTTGATGCCGCCGTCCCCGGGGCAGCCTCCCTTGGACTTGAAATGGTTCACCACCACCGCGAAGCGCTCGTTGGAAGGCAATTCCGCAAACCCCTGCAACAGCGGCTGGCGATTGCCGTAGTCGAAAGGGTAATCCGCCAGAGTCACCGCCCTGCCCACCGGCACCAGTCGATCGTCGCGATAAATCATTCCCACGGCAATGGCATCCCCACCCAGCCGGTTGAGTTCCGGTCGCACCAACCGGTAACTCCGGCCACCGCTGGCACTGTTGAGCCCATCCACCAGATCCCGGATCGCACTGTCAGCACCGTAACCGTCGTTTTCCAGCTCCATCAAACCCACCAGGTCCGCGTCCATGCGCAGAATAGCGGCGATGATCTTGTCCCGCTGGCGTTCAAACTCCCTGGGCGTGTCGGCACCCCGCGCCGCGGGAAAACCACCACCCTGGCCGTCGCCATTGAAATAATTCAGCACATTGAAACTGGCGATCCGCAGACTGCCCACGCCGGGCAGGACGGACACCTGCTGCCGTGGGTTTACCGGGGAGAATTGCACCGCTTCCACCGGGTGTACCCGATAGGCGCCGAAGCCATAGGCCATAACCCCCGTCAGGCCCGCCAGGGTATCGCCACTGCGCAGCGAATTGTCGGCGCTGAGGCCCGGGGGCGGATAGGGCAGCTGGTCCGGATTTTCTATCCCTGAACCATCGTCCAGCAAAATCCGGTTCAGCTGGTTGGCCGCCGCCTGCGCCACCGCCGCGGCGCCCGGCTCATTGCCGTGGGTGGGGCTATAGCGACGACCGTGGGACAGAATCACCTCGCCAAAACGGCCCAGGTTGTAGTGGCCGTTCACAGTAAGGTTCTGGGGAAACTTAACCAGCATCCCCTCAAACCGCTCCGGCGCATCAAGCGAGACAAACGGCATCTGCACAGGGGCAGCCGCCACCTGGTAACCGCTGCCGCAAACATTGATACCATCCACCTGCCTCAGCTCGGTGAAACCGTAAAATTCATCGACGGTGCCGCCCACCCGTACCAGGTCCCCAAGCTGTACCTCCACACCGAATGCATTGTCGTAGACAAACAGCCCTTCAGACGTGGTATCCAGTCCGTCCCGATCGAAGTCCTCTTCCTGCAAAAAAAAACCGGCCAGGCCGGTCACCGGGTCCTGGAAGTCCCCGACCACCACCGCTTCCACTTCATGGCGCTCACCTCGCAGGGGGCTGGCGGGGCCGGAACCCTGCACCTGACTGATGGGAGTGGCGGCATCTCCACAGTCTCCCAGCACAATACCGCCACCCTGGCTGTGCCGGCCCAAATTGCCAAAATTGTCCTGGCCCGCACTGAACCACTCCGCCGCCGGATCGAAACCACTGCTGCCATCGCTGCGGCCAGTGACCACATCGGGCTGGCGCACCAGGGTCTGATTCCGGGTACCGATAACGCTTGTGCCCCACTGGCTGCCGGGATCACTACCCACCTCACCGATCACATCCACCCAACCGTCGGGCCCGGTGAGGAGCACCGCATCGTCGCCATTGAACAGGCCACCGGAATAGAGCTGGTCCGCCTCCGCCAGCACCGTCGCGTCGGCATCGCCGTGGGCCAGTACAAATACCTCACCGTCGCCCAAGCTACCCTCGAGCGCGATGTTTGCCGCCGCGGACTCGGAGCCGTTAAAGAACACCCGCACCGAGTAACCGCTCAGGTCCACAGGGAAGCCGCTGCCATTGTAGATTTCCAGCGCCTTGTTGTTACCACTGCCCTCGATGTACTCGGAAATAATAAGGCCACTGGCCTGAGCCTCCACAGCCAGTTGTGACAGACCCAGGACCGTCAGCGCAGCTGAACCCAGTTTTTTCATCGTCCAGGACTCCCCTTGTTCCGCCTTCCGGCAAATGGCACAAAGGGTGGCTCGGAATTTCTAAGCTTCGATGAATAAACAATGAATTTTTTATGTCCCCACTACTGGGAACAGGAAAGCAAGTTATGCCGTGGAATAGGTTGGGAAAGGCAAGCGTCGGAATTATTTGTTGTCAGAGCGCATTGACAGGATCAAAGTGTGTTATCAGTTCCGCAAGCAAGAAGATCGATTACCCGTCATGCACTAATGGAAGAGATCCAGAAAACGATTAAAAACTAAATATCTCACGTTATATCGGCACAGCCTGAAGAGAGGATAGATTTGAAAACCGTCCACGATGAGCTGGTTGCCTCGGAAGAAAAAAAACAAGAACGCAACTCTCCACCCTAACGAATCCTTGGCAGAACCGGGACTCGTTGCGCTACCGCCTGCAGAAATAGATTGATTCGGGGTGCTAGCTTTCTCGCTGCTTCATGGGTTTACAAAAAGAGGGCTCTCTATATCCTTTCAGGTCAACTTATCGGGCCTTTGAATTTTTTGGTGGCCGGGTTTCACTCCCAATCCGGCCAGCCTTTCTGAAAATGGCACACTTACTGTTTGAATCCTGCGCCTTCCAGCGTGAGCAGGCGCGCCTTCAGGGACAACCCGCCGGCATAACCCGTAAGACTGCCATTGGCACCGATCACCCGGTGGCAGGGTATGATCACCGCCACCGGATTGGCGCCGTTGGCCCGGCCCACCGCCCGAATGGCGCGGGGCTGGCCCAGCAACTGTGCCTGCTGGCCGTAACTGCGGGTCTCGCCGTAGGGAATTTGCAACAGGGCGTCCCACACACGGCGCTGAAAATCCGTACCCGGGGGTGCCAGCGGTAACTGGAACTGGCGCCTCTGTCCGGCGAAATATTCCCGCAGCTGCTGCGCGGCCAGCTCGGTCAGTTCCGTAGCACCGGAACGCCAGTCGTCCTTTGGACACAATGGGCGTTGCGCATCGTAAAACTGTACGCTGACCAACCCCTTCGGACCGGCCGCAACGGCCACTTTGCCCAACTCGGTGCTGTAACTCTTAAAATAGATCATTCCCCCACCCCGGATTTCAGTGATTGCCACAGTAAGATGGCACCGTAGGCCCGCCAGGGCCGCCAGCGCTCGGCCCGCGCCAGGGCCTCTTTGGGTTTAGCTTTTTCGCCGGCGCTGCCCAGGGCCTGCAGTATGCCCAGGTCCGTGGACGGAAAGGCGTCCGGCATGGAGAGTCCCCGCATGGCGATATATTGCGCGGTCCAGTCGCCAATGCCCGACAGGGCGGTAACCTGGGCACACCAGTCCTCCAGGGAGGCATGGGTAAAGTTCAGTCGCCCGGCGACGGTTGCGGCCACGAAACTGCGCAGGGTATCGGCGCGGCGCCGCGTCAGCCCCAGGCCGGCAAAATCCGCCCGCGCCAGCTGCTCCGCGCCGGGAAACAATCGGCGTTCAACGCCCGTATCGTCCACAAAGGACTCCCCGTAACGGGCTGCCAGACGCCCCGCCAGGGTGGTGGCTGCAGCCACACTGATCTGCTGCCCCAGAATCGCCCGCAAGGCATTCTCGAACGGATCCCAGGCACCGGGCAGGCGCAGCCCGGGGGCCAGCTTCAGTTGCCGGGCCAGTAACGGATCGCCACCCAGCACCGAGCGAATCTGCTCGGAATCTGCGTCCAGGTCGAACAGGCGACGCAGGCGCTGGTTGAGCGCATACAGGCCGATGCCCCCCTCGGGACCGCCGATCTCCACCACCAGCCGGTGACGGGCCGCGTCATTGGATACACGCACCACCCCGCGACAGCCATCCAGTGCGAAACTGCGCAGATAGGCATCGCCCTCCACCTGTTCCACGCCGGTGACGGCGCGGGCGCGGAAAAACGCCAGTAACTGCTGCCAGTCCAGCGGCGGCCGGTAATCGAGATACAGCCGCACCCCTGTGCCCTGGCCCAGACCGCCGGTGCGGCGCACTTCCGACGGTGTGCGCCGGTAGACCTGCTTAAATACACCGTTGAATCGACGCAGGCTGTTGAAGCCGGATGCGTAGGCAATATCAGCGACCGGCAGACTGGTGTCGCGCAGCAACCTACAGGCGAACAGTGCTCGCTCCGTCTGCCACACTGCCAGCGGGCTCACCCCCAGGTGTTCGGCAAACAGGCGGCGCAAATAGCGGCTGCTGACGCCGAGGCGCTCCGCCAGCCTCTCCACCGACTGGGGCTCCCGCTCGCTGCGCATCAATTTCAGCGCCCGCTGCACCGTGGTGGACACCAGTCCCCAGGCGGGGCTGTCAGGTGCCGAGTCCGGCCGGCAGCGCAGACAGGGCCTGAAGCCCGCCTCGGTGGCCTCCGCCGCTGAGGCGAAGTAAGTGACATTCCGCTCCAGTGGCGCCCGCGCCGGGCAGATGGGACGGCAGAAAATGCCAGTGGTTTTCACCGCAGTGAAAAAGCGCCCGTCGAAACGCCGGTCGCGGGCCAGGCGCGCGCTGGAACAGACTGCGGCTTTGAGTTGCATCGGAAGTCCCCCGTTTCAGCCCCGCAGTTTAGGGGTATCCGGAAGGATGCACTAGTCAGAAACGGAACTGGCAGTTAGGGCCTGTGGCTGCAGGAGGCGGTCGGCAAAATACCGGGGATGCGGACGGAGGTGAAAATCCACCCTGGGCTCTGATAACAAATTACGGTGCTCAGTCGCGCCCATAATCGTCGTCGAAACGCACTATGTCGTCCTCCCCCAGGTAGCTGCCGCTTTGAACCTCGATCAGCTCGATGGGTAGGATACCGGGGTTGCTCAGGCGGTGTTTGGCGCCGATGGGGATATAGACACTCTCGTTTTCCGACAGCAGGATTTCCTCACCATCCCTTTCGACCACCGCGGTGCCGGAGACCACGACCCAGTGCTCGGCGCGGTGGTGGTGCATTTGCAGGGACAGGCTGGCGCCGGGATTTACCGTGATGCGCTTGACCTGAAAGCGCGGGCCGCTGCCAATAGCGTCGTATTTTCCCCAGGGACGGACCACTTCCCGGTGGACTTTGTGCTCCTCTCTTCCCGCTGTTTTGATTTTGCCGACGATGGCCTTGACTTCTTGGGCCCGCGCTTTGGGCGCCACCAGGGTGGCATCTTTGGTATCGACAATCACCAGGTCCTCCACGCCGATGGCGGCCACCAAATGGTCCTCGCCAAACACCAGGGAGTTTTTGCAGTCCTCCATGATCACATCCCCCAGCACGGCGTTGCCCTCCCGGTCCTTGTCCAGGGCCTCCCACAGGGACGACCAGGACCCGACGTCGGACCAGCCGCAATCCAGGGGCACCACATACCCGAGCCCGGTTTTTTCCATCACCGCATAGTCGATACTGTCCTCTGGAATAGCGGCCAGATCACTTTTCTGCAGCTTGATAAAATCGCTCTCGATTACAGCGTTGCGCATGGCCAGCGCAGAACCCCGGGCGATTTCGGGTGCATGTTGAGCCAGCTCCCGCAGGAGTGTACTGGCGGCAAACAGAAACATACCGGCATTCCAGTAGTGGTTGCCGCCGTCGAGATATTTCCTGGCGGTTTCGATATCGGGCTTTTCCACAAACCGGGCGATTGCCTGGGGACCGGGGCCCCCTCCGCCGGTTTTTTCGATATAGCCATAACCGGTTTCGGCGCTGGTGGGCACTATACCGAAGGTGACCAGGCCGCCGTTGCTGGATTGCTCCAGGCCCAGGTCGATCGCGCGGTGAAACTGATCCACATCTTCGAGTAAATGATCGGCGGGCAGCACAAGAAGGTTGGCATCTTCGTTTTCACACGCCACCGCATTGGCGGCAAATGCGATGGCGGGGGCGGTATTGCGCCCCAATGGTTCGATAATCAGGGTGACACGATCGAACCCCACCTCTCTGGCCTGCTGGGCAACCATGAAGCGATGGTGTTCGTTGCAGACAATGATGGGGTCGTCGAAGCAGCGGACCCGCTCCAGGGTCTGCTGGAGCATGGTTTGCTCGCCGGTCAGGCTCAACAGCTGCTTTGGTAGCATCCTGCGGGACTTGGGCCACAACCGGGTGCCGGAACCACCGCACAAAATGACCGGTCTGATCGTTTTACTGTTCACCCTCAAGTCACCCTCAACCTCAGTTCTTTGGTCGCGTTTTCCCGCGGCCGACTAAATTATTTCGCCAATTCAAACAGGTTCGACAACCTTAAATGTACCGGTCCGTCATAGAAACAAAACCAGCAGCTTACTCACCCTTTTCACCGCACTACTAACCATTGCCGCAATCCAGCCTTTACGATGTTACTTCAGGTGCAATCGCTCTAGCAGGTTATTGAAAAAGCCCTCCCTGGCTTTCCTCAACGCGGGTTTGCGGCGCATGTCCGCAAACCCTCCGCGACAAATCAAGCAGTTACACGCTTGATTTGCGACCCGAACATCCCTGTTCGGGACAGCAGGCTGTTGACAAAGTGTTTTTCAACAGCCTGCTAGGACAATCCTATCGAAATCAGGGTGGTTTACCGGGCCGACTCACGGAAAGCCATCGCCGGCTGGACCCTCGAGAGAGAAACAGGCAGTCCATCATTGATGCTTGGCGTACACAGCCTGACCGTCGAGAAATGGGGATACGATCAAACAGGGATAACGCCTTAGCAGATCCATACAAGGACGGTTACTTGTATCAGATTTTCACATAGACGGCCCGACAATGCCTCTACACAGGGCTAGCCCGGCATTGTATCGCTGGGACCCGGTTATGCAACTGAGATTCCATGGCAACTGATGGGGATAGAAGTGGCGGGCCTACCTGAACAAAATATAACCAAGTCAGCATCATTTGCTGCCCTCGGATATTTCCGCTCAAAGGGGAAAAAAACACTCCATGCTGCAAAAGTGTGGACTCTCAAGCACATTAATCTGGTTATTTTCTGATCGATTCGAACTTATTGTAATCCCCAAACTCTGATGGGCGCCCTATTTGAGTCACCGGATAAAGCCGAATAAAACAGCCCCTTGCGCCTGTTATTAACTGGGGAACTCAATAAGTTGCCGGGTTAATCTGACACGGGGATATGCCACCACTGGGTGGGAGCCAGCGCAAACTCTCGAAAAGCAAGGGCTCCCGCTTATAGGTTGAAGAGTACGCTGGTGGCCACTCCGACGATTTTGCAGCCTCGGTCGATAGGGATTGGCATATAGGCCGGGTTGAGGGATTTCAAATAACGGTTGGGCCCATCGATCACCAGCTTTTTGAGCGTGACTTTTTTGTCGCCTTTCAGCCTGGCGGCCACTATGGAACCATTGTCATAAGCGCCATCCGGATCGATGATGGCGATGTATCCCTCGGGAATGGAAAGGCCCGTCGGGGAAGTCATGGTATCGCCTTCCACCCGCAGGGCAAATGCCTGTGGGCCTGTGTGGATAGCGGTGGTGATATGTGTCTCGGCTTCGCTGGCATGGCGCTTGTCCGCCGCACTTCCCCAGACACCCGCGCGTACAGATGAAATCAGGGGTACCCGCCAACACCCGCCCTTTTCCGGCGCGTCGTTGGTATAGGCGAGCGGCGTTTCCCGGATGACATTGCCCCCGGTGTCCCCTTTGCTGTCCGTGAAATAGGCCACGGATTTTCCCAGCGTCGTGGCGAGCGCTTCCAGGGTTTCCGTGCGGGCATCCACCTCCGCGCGCAGGATACGGCCGATGGTGGTCTGCCCCACTCCGCTGCGCTTGGCCAGTGCCGCCTGGCTGGACAGGGCACTACTTTCGTTCATGGCCCGGCGCAACCGCGTGGCGATTCGCTTCCGCAATTGAATTTTCATGGCTGCATATTGCCATATATGGCTAACCATGTATGGCTTGACAGGCAAGCCCAATATGGCTAACTTAGTCGCAAACGGGGGGCTCCGATGGATACTGGTGGCGACTTGCTTGAGAAAGTCAGGGCGCAGCTGCAGGAGCGCCGGGGGCAGTGGCGGCAAATTGCCGCCTGCTCCGGCGTGCCCTATTTCACACTGGCCAAAATCGCCAGTGGCGTCACGGAAAATCCGCGTTGGCGCACCCTGTCACGGCTGTCGAAACAGCTGGCCCAGGAGCCGCCCTCGCCACCGTGAACGGGAGCGTTTTATTACGCGAAGGTTGACGCAAAACAGGACAAATAATTGTCGGCGACTGGTGCCCTGCCTGCGCCCCGGGCAAAGGCAAGTCCTACCTTTCTGAGGCAACGTAAAGCCAGCGGCGCCAGATTTGCGTGCAAAGGATTGCCACTACAGATTAAGGCGGCGTTATCGCCGCTAACGGGTTTTATTTTTCGTTTATGGCTTTATTCTTAAACGAATTTTTTCGAGTGGACGGGATGGGGCGACACCAGCTCAAGCGTGTGACAGCCGGGAGAGACCGGCATTGAACAGTGCGGCCACCCGCAGTGCGGGGCAGAGTAACCACGCGGGCGGTATCCGAAGGCACGACACGACCGCGTGACACTCTGCCTGGCTCGCGGAGAAACAGTGCCAAGGGCTATAGCCCCGAGCCGGTGGAAGGCCGGCACCTAATCGGTTACTGAAAAAGCCCTCCCTGGCTTTTCTAATCCCTTATCCGCCGGAGTGCGGGGCTAACGGAGTTAAAAAGCCACCGCAACTTCAGGCACAAAAATCCCCGCGTACATTGAACGCCCGTCTCAAACGGACGGATAACCCTTACGGGATTATTTCTTGCCTTTCTTCATTGCCGCCGCCAGCAGATCCCCCATGCTGCCGCGACCACCAGTCTGGTTACCTTTTTGCTGGCGGTTACTCTGCTTGTTATACCGCTGCGCCTGGCGGTTCTCACGCTGGTCACCTTTCCTGATAGCACCACTGCCCTGTTCGCCGGGCTCGTCGGACAGGCGCATGGAAAGGCCGATGCGCTTGCGCGCCACATCCACTTCCATCACTTTCACTTTGACGATATCGCCGGCCTTGACCACCTCATGGGGATCCTTGACGAATTTTTCGGAGAGCGCGGAAATGTGTACCAGGCCGTCCTGGTGTACACCGATATCCACAAAAGCGCCGAAGTTGGTGACATTGGTGACGGTACCTTCAAGCACCATGGAGGGGCGCAGGTCCTTGATGTCCTCCACGCCCTCTTCAAAGCGCGCTGTGCGAAATTCCGGGCGCGGGTCGCGGCCGGGTTTTTCCAATTCGGCGATGATGTCGGTGACCGTGGGCACACCGAATTTCTCGTCGGTATAGTCCGCCGGGTTGAGCCGGCGCAGGAAACCGGAATCGCCGATCAGGCTGTTGATCTCGCGGCGGTTTTTCTCGGCGATGCGTTTCACCACAATATAGGATTCCGGGTGTACGCCGGATTTGTCCAGGGGGTCGTCGCCATTATTGATGCGCAGAAAACCCGCGGCCTGCTCGAACGCCTTTGGTCCCAGGCGCGGCACTGCCATTAACTGTTTGCGGTTTTTAAAGGCGCCGTTCTGGTCCCGGTAGCTGACGATATTGCCGGCGATGGAGGCCGTCAGCCCGGATACCTTGGCCAGCAGGGGTGCGGAGGCGGAGTTTAGCTCGGCGCCGACACCGTTCACGCAGTCCTCCACCACGGCATCGAGGGAGCGCGCCAGCCGGGTCTGGGAGACGTCGTGCTGATACTGGCCCACACCGATGGACTTGGGCTCAATTTTCACCAGTTCCGCCAGCGGATCCTGCAGGCGACGGGCAATGGAGATAGCCCCGCGAATAGTCACGTCCAGGTCCGGAAATTCCCGCGCGGCAAATTCGGAGGCGGAGTAGACGGAGGCGCCGGCCTCATTCACCACCACCTTCTGTGCACCGAGCTGGTACTGCTTGATGGTCTCGCCGACAAATTTATCCGTCTCGCGGCTGGCGGTGCCGTTGCCGATGGCGATCAGGCCCACATCGTATTTCTTGCACAGGGCGGCGATCACCGCAGCGGATTCCTGCTGGCGGTTCTGCGGCGGGTTGGGGAAGATGGCGGTGTGATCCAGGATTTTGCCGGTGGCGTCCACCACCGCCACCTTGACCCCGGTGCGCAGCCCCGGGTCCAGCCCTATGGTGGCTTTTTGTCCCGCCGGCGCCGCCAGCAGCAGGTCTTTGAGATTGCGGGAGAATACCTGAATGGCCTCCTCCTCCGCCTTTTCCCGCAGTTCACCCAGCAAATCGGTTTCCAGTGTGGTGAGCAGCTTGATGCGCCAGGTCCAGCGCACCACTTCCCCCAGCCACTTGTCCGCTGGTCGCCCCTCGTCGCTGATATCGAAGTGCCTGGCGATCATGGTTTCGCAGGGGTGGCCGGCAGTGCCCCCCGCTTCTTCCGGCAGCCCCACGCTGATGGCCAGTATGCCCTCGTTGCGGCCGCGGAAAATCGCCAGGGCGCGGTGGGAGGGTACCCTGGACCAGTCTTCGGCGTATTCGAAGTAATCCCGGAACTTGGCGCCCTCCTCTTCCTTGCCCTCCAGCAACCTGGCCTGGACCTGGCCGTCGCGCTTGAGAAACTCCCGCAGCCGGCCCAGTAACTCGGCGTCTTCGGCAAAGCGCTCCATGAGGACAAATTTGGCACCATCAAGAGCCGCCTTGATGTCCTTTACTTGTAGGGAGGCGTCCTCGTGTTCGGGGTTCAGGTACTGCTGCGCTTCCTCGTTCGGGTCCAGGTTGGGATTGCCAAACAGCGCGTCCGCCAGGGGTTCCAGGCCCGCGCTGATGGCGATCTGGCCCTTGGTGCGACGCTTGGGCTTGTAGGGCAGGTAGAGGTCCTCGAGGCGGTTTTTTGTGTCGGCGGCGCCAATCCGGGCAGACAGTTCCGGCGTAAGCTTACCCTGCTCGTCGATACTGTTGAGGATGGTGGCACGGCGATCCTCCAGTTCACGCAGATAGCGCAGGCGTTCTTCCAGGGTACGCAGCTGGCTGTCATCCAGCGCCCCGGTGACCTCCTTTCGGTAGCGGGCGATAAAGGGCACCGTGGCGCCCTCATCCAGCAACGCCACGGCGGCGGTCACCTGTTGTGGGCCTACATTGAGTTCTTGTGCGATTCTGGTGTTGATATCCAACATTTTTCTGGTCTACATCCATTCAGTCAGTGGCGGGTCTTCGCGATCACATGCCGGCGCGTGGGAGCGCACCGACGGCAAATTCAAGGGCGGCATTATGCGCGAGGCGCCGGCGCGGAGAAAGGTTTGCGACCAGCCGCAACTGCCTGCGGCGGACGGGGCTTCTCTTGCCAGGGAACTCCGGTAAAATGTGCCACTAGATTATTTTTTAACCAGTACGGGTCTGTATCCGGGTAGAGGGTGTGTGTGAAAATTTCTAACAAAAACAAGGTTCTGGCAATTGCTTTGGCGATAGGGCTGGTTTCTATAGGACTAGTGCTGCTCCTGGCCCCAAAACCGAAGGAAAAAGTTGCCAAAGAGGTAGTACCACCGGTGGCCGACGTGGTCTATGTCACCCCGGGTCGCCAGACACTGCTAGTGCCCAGCCAGGGGTCAGTGCGCGCGCGGCATGAAATCGAAGTGGTGGCCCGCGTGGGCGGCACCATCCAGACCGTCAGCGACGCCTTTGTACCGGGCGGTTTCTTTGCCGGAGGGGAGAAACTGCTGCAAATCGAGGCCGCCGACTATGAGCACCAGTTGACCCGCGCGGAATCCCAGCTGGCCAACGCCAAGTCCACCCTGGCACAGGAGCAGGGACGCGCCAAGCAGGCCAAGCGCGAATGGCGCAACCTGGGCAGTAAGGAGGCCAACGCCCTGTTTCTGCGCCAGCCACAGCTGTCCGCCGCCGAGGCCGCAGTCTCGGCCGCCCGGGCCGATCGCGACCAGGCCAGGCTGGATCTGGAGCGCACCCAGGTGCGCGCGCCCTTTGCCGGCCGGGTGATGGAAACCTTTGTGGACCTGGGCCAGTATGTGACCCCGGGAACCAGACTGGCGAAAATCCACAGCACCGATATCGCCGAAGTGCGGCTGCCCCTCACCGACCGCCAGCTGGCTCTGCTGGACCTGCCCCTGGGGCAGTCCATGGACAATGGCCCGGCGGTGCGGCTGACCGCCCAGGTCGCCGGGCGCGAGCGCCAGTGGCGCGGCCGGCTGGTGCGTACCGAGGCCAACATCGACCCCAACAGCCGTTTTGTGTACGCAGTGGCCCGGATCGACCGCCCCTATGAGGGCTCAGCGCCGCTGGTCAACGGGCTCTTCGTCGAGGCGGATATCGCCGGCAAGACCTTCGACGACGTGATCCGCCTGCCGCGGCAGGCGCTGCACGAGGGGGACCGCCTGATGGTGCTGAATGCCGAAAACAAACTGCGCTTCACACCGGTCGAGCTGTTGCAGGCTGTGGGGGAAGAGGTGTGGCTGCGCGGAGACGTTGAGCCGGGCTCGCGGGTTATAGTGTCCAGCCTGGGCTTTTCCCGCGAGGGGATGGCGATCACCGCCAACCCATTGAATGAAGAATCCACCGGTCTGGCGCTGGGCGAGGGGGTAGCGACGGATGGGCCCGCCGCCGAAGAGGCGGTCAACAGCAGAGCCGGTGCCGAGGGAGCGCGATAATTATGCAGGGCATCATCAGTTGGTTCGTCCGCAACAGCAAGGCCGCCAACCTGCTTATGATCATGATCATGGTGGGCGGGGTCTTCGGTATCATGCACATAGGCCGCGAGGTGTTCCCAACCCTCAATCCCGGCATAGTGCGGGTCAACATCAGCTACCCGGGCGCCGGCCCGGCGGAAGTCGAACAGCAGGTCACCCAGCGGGTGGAGCAGGCGATTTCCGAGGTGAAGGGCATCAAGGAAGTGAATTCCTGGTCCCGCCGCGGCCAGAGCACCGTCGAGATCCAGTCGGTGGATGGCTACGACGAGCTGCGCCTGCTGAACGACATCAAGGTGCAGGTGGACAGCATCAACACCTTCCCCTCGGATATAGAGCGGCCGGTGGTCGCCCTGCAGGAGTGGGAACAGCAGATGATGATGATCGCCATCGGCGGTCCAGTCTCCCCCCACCTGCTCAAGGACACGGCGCTGGACTTGCGCGACAAATTGATACTGCTGCCGGGCGTACGCCGCGTTGACGTCTGGGGCGATCGCGCCGACGAGGTCTCGATCGAAATTTCCGAGCTGGACCTGCGCCGCTACAACCTGAGTTTTGACGATGTCGCCAACGCCGTGCGCAGCTCCTCCCTGGACCTGCCCGCCGGCATGGTGCGCTCCGACCGCGGCGACATCCAGGTACAGACCCGCGGCCAGGCCTACACCGCCGATGACTTCGCGCGCATACCCCTGCTGAGCCGCGCCGACGGTACCCGCCTGCTTCTGGGCGACGTGGCCAGCATCCGGGACGGCTTCGAGGAAGAGGGGTCGCTGATCCGCTTCAACGGCAAACCCGCCATGAACCTGCGGGTCATGCAGGGGGAACCCCTGGACGTGGTGGCCACCGCCGAGCACATCAAAAACTTCATGGCCGAGGCCCGCGAGCAGTTGCCGCCGGGCATGGAGTTCGAGGTCTGGTTCGACTTCTCCAAATCCTACGAAGGCCGCATGGAACTGTTGGCCAGCAACGCCCTGGGCGGACTGCTGCTGGTATTCCTGCTGCTGATGCTGTTTCTGCGCCCGGCCCTGGCCATCTGGGTAACGGTGGGCATCGCCACTGCCTTTATGGGCGCCTTCTGGCTACTGCCGGTGACTGGCGTAACACTGAACATGCTGTCCCTGTTCGCTTTCCTGCTGATCCTCGGCATAGTCGTGGACGATGCCATCATCGTCGGCGAGGCGGTCCACGCCGCCCACGACCGGGGAGAGACGGGCCTCGCTGCGGCGGAACAGGGAGTGAAACAGGTTTCCTCCCCGGTGATTTTCGCCGTTGTATCCACCATGGTCTTCTTTGTGCCCATGCTGTTCCTGCCCGGCGTGACTTCGCAGATGATGCTGTCCCTGCCGGTGGTGGTACTACTGTGCCTACTTTTCTCCCTGGTGGAATCGCTGTTGATCCTGCCCGCCCACCTGGTGGGTATGAAACCGGAAAAACAAGCCAGCTCAGGCTTTGGCCAATGGCTACAGAACCTGCGCGGCCGTTTTGCCGGCGCCATGAAAACAGCGGGCGAAAAATACTATATGCCGCTGCTGCAAAAGTCCCTGAGCAACAGCCGCTCCACAGTGACCATCTTTGTATTGGCGCTGTTTCTCTCTATCGCCGTCTTTGCCGGCGGCTACATCGGCTCCGGCTTTTCCCCCAGGGTGGCGTCCGACCTGTTGCAGTTGCGCACCACCATGACACCGGGCGAATCCTTTGCCGAGGCCAAGCGGGTCATGGAGCAGTTTGAGCGCGCCGGGGAAAAACTGGCCGAGGACCCGGAAATGCTGGAGATGAACGACGGCCGGCCGTTCATACAAAACACCATGGCGTTTTTGTGGCGCGGCAATGTCACAGTGCTGCTGCAATTGGTCGATGGCGAGCAGCGGGATGTCACTTCCGAAACGCTGGCGCTGCGATGGCGGGAATATATTGGCGAGCTGCCCGCCAGTGTGGATGAAATGAACATCCAGCACACCATCAACGACAGTGGCTCCGGGATTTCCTTGAACCTGAGTACGGCGTCGGGCAACATGGACGAGTTGCGGGCCGCCGCGGACGCGGTAAAAGAGGCGCTGGACGGCTTCGCCGGGGTTTACGACGTACGTGACAATCTGGTCAGCGCCCGCCGGGACATCGAGATCCAGCTAAAACCCAACGCCACCAATATGGGCATCGGCCTGGCCGATGTGGCCAGACAGGTGCGCCAGGGGTTCTACGGCGAAGAAGTGCAGCGCATACCCCGCGGCCGCGAGGACGTGCGGGTGATGGTGCGCTACCCGCAGCAAGAGCGCGCCAGCGAGGATCAGATAGACCGGATACGCATCCGCACCAACAACGGCGAAATTCCCTTTAGCGCCGTGGCCGATGCAGTCTATGTGCCCGGCTATACCACCATTCGCCGCCACGACCGCGAGCGCACGGTGCGCATCAGGGCGGAACTCACCCCCGGCACGGCTTCGGCCCACGAGATTCTCAAGCAGTTGCGCGAGAACAATGTACCGGGGTGGGAAAAGCTCTACCGCGGTTTCACCCTGCAAACCGCCGGGGAGATGCAGGAGGAAGAGGAGTTCAACAGCGCTATCATCGCTTTCTTTGTCCTGTCGCTATTCACCATCTACGCCCTGCTGGCCATCGCATTCCGTTCCTATTCGCAGCCGCTGCTGATACTCACCGCAGTCCCCTTCGGTTTCTTCGGCGCGCTGGTGGGCCACCTGCTGCTGGGGTACGACATCAGTATCATGTCCATGCTGGGCTTCCTGGCCGCGGCCGGCGTGGTGGTGAATGACAACCTGGTACTGATGGACCGCATCAACCAGTTGCGCAGCCAGGGTATGGCCGTTATGGACGCGGTGATCCAGGCCGGGCGGGACCGCTTCCGGCCCATTATCCTCACCTCCATCACCACCTTTGTGGGTCTGGTGCCCATCATGTTCGAACGCTCCATTCAGGCCCAGTTCCTGATTCCCATGGTGGTGAGTCTGGCGTTTGGTGTCCTGTTCGCCACCGCGGTGACATTGATCCTGGTACCAAACCTGTACAAGGTGATAGAGACACTGCGCAGCAAAATGCGCAGCTGGCGCGGTCTGGGGGAACTGCCGGTCGGCCACGAGAACGCCTGACGGTTGATTGCAAAAGCCCCGCGCGGATTTTCCCCGCCGGGGCTTGCGACTTACGGAAACCCCGGCGACAAGTCCCCCAGGCACAGGCACTATTTGTATTCCGAAGCTCCCGGTTCGGGTTGGCGGGCTGCTAAACTACGCTACGGCACAACAAGCGCCAACTCCAGGCCGGCGTTTTCGCCTGTGTCTCCCGCCCGCAACAAGGATAATGCCCTGCATGCGTATCCCGCGTATCTTCTCCCCCCAGCAGCTGACACCGGGTATTGAAATCCAACTGGACGAATCCGCCTCCCGCCATCTGGTGCGGGTATTGCGGCTCGGCGCCGGCCATCCGCTGGTGGTTTTCGACGGGCGCGGCGGCGAGTACAACGCAGAGATAGTGGAAGCCGGCAAGCGCGCGCTGGTGCGGCTGCTGGATCACTGCGACGAGGACCGGCAGTCGCCGCTGTCACTGACCCTCGCCAGCGGTATTTCCCGCGGCGAGCGCTTCGACTGGGTGGTGCAGAAGGCCACCGAACTGGGCATAGCGCACCTGCAGCCTCTGTTTACTGAACGCTGCGAAGTAAAATTGAGCGGCGAGCGCCTGGCCAAAAAGCTGGCGCACTGGCAACAGATCGCCATCAGTGCCTGCGAGCAGAGCGCCCGCAACCGGGTACCCACCATTGCAGAACCCCTAAAGCTCACCCAATATCTACCCATAGCCGGCACCGAAGGCGGATTGAAGCTGGTTCTGCACCACCGCACCCAGTCCCGCCTACAGCAGCTGGCACAGGAGCGCGAGCCGCCGGCATCGGTGACACTGCTGGTCGGCCCCGAGGGCGGCCTGTCCGCAGCCGAAATCGATGCCGCCCTGGCGCAGTCTTTTTTGCCGCTGCGCCTGGGACCCAGGGTGCTGCGCACCGAGACCGCCCCCATAGCGGCGCTGTCGGTATTGCAGTATCAATGGGGGGACTTCTAATTACTGTCGTACACCCGACGATGCGCCCAACGGCACCACACCACAGGGGAGAAAACGATGACAAAACTGATTCTTTGGTTCCTGGGACTGGCGATCCTGGTCCTGTCCATCGCCGTGATCGCCAGGCCCCGGATAGCGAGAGATATGACTGAGCGCCTGAATCAGACCGGCTATGCGGTGTCCGCCTGGGCCAGAGTCACCATCGGCCTGATACTGCTGCTGATCGGCGACACACATGCCTGGAACATCCTGTTTAATGTGCTGGGGATTCTGATGGTCCTGACCGGCACCTATATGCTGTTCATAGGCTTCGAGCGCACCAAAGCCCTGTCCATGAGAATCAGCGCCAGCAGCGAAACGGTGTTGCGGCTCAGTGGCGCTATCGGTGTACTGTTGGCCCTGTTGCTGCTGTCCGCAACCTGACTGCCGGGATTGAATATGCTCGCCACACAGCTGGTTATCTTTGATTGCGATGGTGTACTGGTGGACAGTGAAACCATCGTCTGCCGGATACTCGCCGAGGAGATGAATAAACTCGGCATGCAAACCACCGCCGAAGAACTGGACGAGGAATTCAGCGGCCGCCCGGCGCAGGACTGCCTGCTGGAGATCGAGACCCGCTACGGTGGTCCCCTGCCGGATCACTATTTCGGCAATACGGAGCGCCGTATTCGCGAGGCATTCCAACGCGAATTACAGCCGGTTGCGGGAATCGAGCAACTGCTCGGCCACCTGCAGGAGATCAATCTGCCCAGTTGCGTGGCTTCGTCCGGCTCCCACGAAAAAATGCGCCTCACCCTCAATAAAACCGGGCTGTTCGAATATTTTGACGGTCGGATTTTCAGCGCCGACGATGTGGAACGGGGCAAACCCTGGCCCGACCTGTTTTTACACGTGGCCAGTACCCTGGGGGTCGAACCGCCCCACTGCCTGGTGATCGAGGATTCCATCGCCGGGGTCAGGGCCGCGGTCGCCGCGGGTATGCCGGTGATCGGCTACAGCAACCAGCCCCGGCGCGCGGCGCAGCTCCGGGAGGCCGGTGCCCGGACAATCGGAGATCTGGCTGCGGCTGTCGATTTTTTTTAACCATTCACCAGTTCTTTTTCACCTGCGACGACACTCAACCAAACATTCAGGCAAGTTACTGAAACCAGAACACCAGGGGAAGAACCACAGCCACCACGAGTGACCAGGCCGTATATACGGGTAAATAGCCTGCAATCGCCGCCTCGAGCCTGTTGATGCCTGCAGTGCCCCGGAGATGGTTGACATAGTGCGTGAGCAACAACATCAGGTGCACGAATATAAGGATGTTCGCACCGGCAACCACTATACGGTTCACTGTTATTCCATATTCCATCCAACGAAACAGAATCGCAACCAGAGCAATAATATTTACCAGAAGGGTGGCACCTATCAAGGCGACATTGATATAGTCCGAAACCTGAATACTAGCCGCTGTCTTTTTCCCCGCAACAGAAAAAATTGTCAACGCCAGGATAATCAGTAAAAGTCCATTAAAAATAATAAGAAAGTCACGGTCTGAAAACGGGCTCTTGCCCTGGTAAATTGCCGCCACCAGATATGCTATAACTGTGATAAGGAACAAAGGGGAAAACACATTGGATAGTATTGGGGCAAACTTACTTTGACGGCTTTGAATTGAATCGAATAAGTAAGTTGCCACCAAAGGAGCAGATACAAGTCCCCATACAACAATATAGTTCATATACCAGCTCTCAATAGAAATATCTATCAAGCTGAACAAGCCTAGCGTTATCGCCGTCAAAACCACTCCACCCAATAAAACCAGGACGGAATATATGAACATTTCACCAATATAGCGAATAAAGTTTAACCTTTCCTCCACCCTATTCCAGCCATCATTCATAAAACTAACAGCCAGGAGACTCAAATAAAACAAAGGCAAATGAATCAGAGCCATTGTGATAGAAGCAGAACCATCTACGCGCGGAAGGACCAGAATATAAACGACGCAGCCGATTATTACCGCCAGCAGGAGATTGCGGGTTTTCGCACTGGACACTGTCGTAATAAGAAAATAACAAATCAGGGTGCCAACCACTACCAAAGGGATAAATCGAGGGTAATACCACTGGTCATCAAAGGAAAAGATTGTTGACAGTTTAGCCAAAAAACCTGCAGCCAGGCACAGTGCCACCAACAGGGTAATCGAGATCTTCTGTACAGAAATTGATGGAGAATAAGACAATCTCGCATACCAGACCCTCAGCGTTTCGGATTCGGCATTATGCGTAATAGACTCCTGCAAAAGGGATTCAAATTTTTCCGGAGAGTCGCGATAAATTTTCTCAAGAACCTCCGGTCGGCCTAAATTATCGGTAATAATATTGTTTGTCATATTTTCACTGCCAGTCTCTTAGCAAATGCCAGTAGTAGCTGTCGAATAGCCCTCAGTATTCACAAAGGCATAATAACCGTCACATACTTCTCAGTATCCACGCTATTGTATCCCTTAAGGCAACGACTGGAATACCCCTACAACCCCCAGATGCTCCGGATCTATTACCCCGGCAATCCGACAAATGACCCCTAGCGCTGAATCACTCTTCTTAAAAACTTGCCTAATTTTCAATAATTCCCAATTTTTCAATTGGCTGCAACACCTCCCTTCCGGCGACAACGCCTCCTTGTGCCGTATTTACCAGGCAACCCGATTGATTTCCGGGCCAACACGATTCAAGTTCACCCGGTCGGCTTCGCTTCCTGCCCAAAGTTGGGCGTTTAGGTAAAAATGTAACACCTCATTCATCGTTTTCTATTTGTAGATTGCAAACAAAGCATCTAGGCTCAATAAAATCTACCTATCAAATAGAGAAACACATGTCAGAACTTTCAGATACATTCTCCAGCAAAGAATACATACGAGTTTTTGTTAAAATTCCTGAAGGCAAGAGTTTTGTAAAAAATTACTTACAATACTTTGACGCTACACTTGAATATGCTTTCGACATGCCCAAATTAAATAATTTACAAGTAATCGCGCTGACCTCTCCCTACGGAAATATATCAGCAGTTGTAACAGACTCCTTAGAAGGTTTCCCAGAGTATTTAGGGAGGACCAAAGTATTATATTGGACCAGGGATATGGAGTTGACACTGGATATCGCATCTAAGAATGGAATGACAATCCTACAAAACAAAACCCCTGTACCAATCGGATTTCAAGGTAGATTTGAAACGCCTGGCGGTTATGTTGTTGAACTTGCCGAAGCTTCTGAAGAAGGCAAAAAATATTTTAATCCGGATGCCAAGGCGCTTGGGTTTACCTAGCAGGCTGTTGAAAAAGTGTTTTCAGCGGCCAGCTGTCCCTAACAGGGATGTTCGGGCCGCAAATCAAGCATAAGACTGCTTGATTTGTCGTGGAGGGTTTGCGGACATGCGCCGCAAACCCGGGTTGAGGAAAGCCAGGGAGGGCTTTTTAACAACCTGCTAGTATATATCAGTGTCGCAAAGCCTGGCTAAATTTAACATTATAGGAAGCGCTGTCCCAGGGATCCAGTTTGATTCTGACGATATTGACACCTACAGGCTCCGTAAGCTGTGCAAAAATTGCGTCCATCTCCTTTTCGGTGGCAGCTATGTACCCGGTTGTATTCCGGCCCTCAGTGCCGCCCATCGCCTGCCCCAGTGACTCATAGGCCCAAACTGGGGTGTTATTATAGGAACGCTCCTTGCCGGGGTAGATTTGCCGCTCTGCTCCATACCCCTGATTATCTAGTATAAAAATTACGCAATCGATTCCATATTTAATCAATGTGGAAACTTCCTGGGCGGTCATATGGAAAGCACCGTCCCCGGTGATAATGTATCGCCTGCGCTTGGCCGCCTGATGGGAAAAGACGGCTCCAGTGAACATTCCAAATCCCGAGCCGAGCGATCCATAATTTCCACAACCAAAAATATCTACGCCCGATGGGAATTCAGCCTGGGCCGCATTGATATACCCACCTGTATCACCAAATACCAAATCTCCGGATTTAAAGAAATTAGCAAATTGAACAAATAGCCGATCTATCCTCAGTGGCTTTTCTGTGGAGGTAAATTTATCCGCACGTTCAAAATAAAATCTACGCCCCTTGCCAATATTCAAGTTTCCTTCGGAAATATTTTTACAACAGCTCAAGAGATCCGGAACAAATTGCCGCAAATAGACCTTATCAAATACGCGACTACCTATTGTCACCTTATCGAAGTCAGCCCAGATGCAACTCTCACCTTCCAGACGAGCAGTAAAAATACCCGTATCAAATTCATTGAGAGTCATTCCCAACGCTATGGTGGCATCCGCGCCTTCTACTGCTTTTCGGGTAACCTCATTACTCATCCCCCCCATATACAGACCGGCAGCATTGGAGTCCCCTTCAAGGTCTGCAATTTTTCCTACAAAGGTGGTGGCAACCGCAGCGTTTAAGGATTTCACCAGGCCCTTGGCCTCGGACACCAGACTTTCCCGCTGAAGCAAATGGCCGGCAACAATCGCCCGGGTTTTCGCTTTTTGAAGTATCTCCCTGGTCGCCTCAACAGCCGCACGTAAGTTTTTATCTGACGATTGGTTGAGTATCAAGTCAACAGGTTCGCCCGACAACGGCACCTGCTCGGTTTGCAAATCATAGGGAATTTCAAGGTAAACCGGTTTCTTCTTCTGATAGGCAATCCTTAAAATTTCATCGATTTCCCGTGGAGCTGTAGCTACAGACATCAGACGGTGCGACGCTACTGTAATCGGCCGAAAAGCCTCGACGCATGCGTCGAAATTCGTGTCCATCGCATGGTGCAATTTTCGCTCTGTTGGAGTAGTGAGCACCTGCACTGTCGGCGCACCCGCGATCACAATCAGTGGCGTACTGTCGGCGAAAGCACCTGCAACGGCGTTTATGGTACTGAAGCTGCCAACCCCGAAGGTAACCGCCATGGCCCCAAAACCGGTGACTTTTGCGTATCCGTCAGCGGCGTAGGCGCCATTCAGTTCATTGCACACCAGGATATGTTCCACACCATGAGGGCCGTCGATCAATTCATCAAAGAAAGGCAGGACATAGTCCCCCGGAATACCAAATATATGCCCCACACCGAGCGCCTTAAGGCGACAGCATAGATAGGTTGAAATAGTTACTGTCTGAAGGTTGGAACTCATACCCTGACTCCATAAACACCCAAACTGCATATCAAGCTTTCAAATGCTGTTTTTCGATCCCTTACCGCCCACCCATACAAGGTACAGCGGTTTGGGACACCCCAGGGCAAGTGGCTCGCACTTCGTTTTGTTAGCAACCTACAGTCCCGAATAGAGAAGGTTTGGGCTGTGAGGCACAGCTTGCAGCGGCTTGCTTTGTCCTGCAGGATTTTCGGACATGTGCCACAAACTTGGATTAGCGAAAACCAGTGAGGCTTTTTCAGCAAAATGCCCGATCATGAGTATAGGCTCTCTGGGTAAAGAACTATTTTCCTGCGTCGACAATTTGACGGCCCTGATTCCTGCTTCATTCATGCACCGGTTTACACAGATATTGCCCGCTGGCGGGTGGAACTGGGCTCCTGAAGCTGCGGGTGACTAGGGCCTGTTCACACTAACGAAGTTGGCCCTAGCAGGCTGTTGAAATTCGCAGAATTTCGACAGCCTGGTACCGGAATATGGATGTTCCGGCAAAATAAACGACACCTAAGTCGTTGAGCTTGGGAGAAAAGTGAAAATCACATTTTTCACTTTTCGTGTTTTGAAACAGGCAGAATGCCTTTTTCAACAACCTGCTAGGGCCTGTTAACACTAATTAGCCGGTCAGCGATCAATGAAAAGTTGATGAAGAACTTAAAAACGACATCCAACTTATCAAATCGACTAAATATTCTTCGGAAACCTTTCAAGCGGCGAAAC
>NZ_JBFLAB010000130.1:0-2598 GCF_040742695.1 Microbulbifer discodermiae
GCGCCCCAGCAGCGGGTCGTAGATGCGCCCGTTCATATGGATCAGGCCCATCCGGTCGAGGGATTCGTGGCCGGTAAAGCCCCGCGGGGTTATATCCAGGATATTGGTCAGCTGGGTGCTGCTGAGGGCATCCCGCCAGTTGTGGGGCTGGCGCCGCTGCCCCCAGGGATCGAAGCTCAGCTGCTCGGTGACAGCGCCTGTGGCATCCGTCACCACATCCAGCGAGCCCAGGTGGTCCCGTAGCAGATAGCGGTTTTTGGTCACCGTCAAATGGTCGTCGGCGCTCTCCCCTGCCAGGGCACCGGCAGCCTTATCCGCCTGCCACTGGCGCATATCGGTATCGTATTTGTCCGTGGTGAGAACGAAGCCTGCGATGTAAAGAGCGGGGCTTTACCCAGCAATCACTTGCCGATAGCGTGGATATTCACGTCAGCCAGATTCGACGTTATGAGAACGGACAGACACAGCCAACCCTCGACGTTATTCGTAAGCTGGCTATTTCGCTTGGCGTAAGTGCAGATTTGCTAGTTTTTGACAAAGATGAACGGGAACCCAGGGAGGAACTATAACACCAATTTGAGGCGTTAAACCAGTTTAACGATGAAGAAATCAAGATTGCCAAGGCACTGCTGGAAAGCCTGATTCTCAAGCACAATGCGAAACGGGCATTTATAGATAGCTAACGCAATCATGAAGACGCTGACCTGAAGGGCGGCAACCCAACAGGCCAGCTAATCACAACCAACTGCGAGAGAGTTGATTATGACTAAGCCAAAGGATACGTCAGGCCAGCGCCTGCGTAACAGTAAAATTTGTCAGGAGCGCTACATTAAAGTCCAGGAGGCCTACTATGAGTACCGCCTCAAGAAACAGCCACCCTATGCTGCCAGCCGCTTCGTGTCATGGATCACAATCAGGGGCCACTGGCTTGAACGAGCCGGCTTTGTGGTGGATACGCCGATCAAGGTCAGGGTCATGGAGCGGTGTTTGGTGTTGACTGCTGAATAAACAAATTAACATAAGACCCCAGCAAATTAGCTCTGCCGGGGTTTTGAATCTGAACTGGGCGGGTGACTTGAGATTTATAAAGCCGCAGTGTCTATTCCTATTTCCAATTGCATTGTGGGGTCATTATTTCAGCTCCATCCAAATCTGACGTAGCCTGAGCGAAGAGATCCTAATTTTTATTACTTCGTTTTTCCAACATATAGAATATCATTGCTAGTATGGCCCCCAACAAAATTCCACCGCCACTCCATAAGAAGAGACTAAAAGTTGATACAATTATTCCTTTTTGCCCCAGAGCAAATCCAATAAATCCTAACAAAAAGCACCAGAAGAAAAGTTTCTTAAATAGTGACTTACTCACTTGATCTGCTCCTTTGATTTGCCCATGGGTCTAACTTAATTCGTCTGGACTCATCAACCCACGGATAACCTTCTACCCACTGATGAGGAAAAGGATGATCAATCGTTCCCCATTCATAAATAATTTCAAAGCGCCACTGGGTGCTTAAGCTATCATAAAAACTAGGATCATTGAGTTGATCCACTAGATACAGGGATTGATCTCCACAGCCATAATAGTTAGGGCAAAAAGGTAAGCTACTTTCAATGTTATTTAGCCACCCATTTACTGTCCCATCTCCCGGCCTGCGTAATCCTTTTTCAATTAGATCCTTAACCACTTGGTCAAACTTTTTTTCGATGGTTAACAGGTCAGATGAAATCCCGTCAGTACCCTTTTGTGCAATAGACGACTCAAAAAGAATACTATTTCAGCTTATTTTTCTTCCACACCTGTAGCAGTTTTTTGAAGGCCAGCGAATTTCGAATATCGACCAGCCTCGAAATACCTGTCTAGCGGCGCAATCTGGATTCTTACATTTTAGGTTAAAAGCATAAAGCACCGTAAAAACCCCAAATGCCAAGGCTATTATAAAAAGCCAATCCTTCCAAAAAGCAATATTTTCGCTCTGTTTTAAAGCTTCCTGAATTCTGTACAAGGCTATCAAAATAACCTCAATCGCTATAAAAATTTTTAGCCTTGATGATTTTGTTGAAAATAGTGCATACATGTTTAATAACTACCTTTTCGTCCAGGCTCACCAATAATGTCCCCACCACCAGGGCCATGAATTATCCGGCCAAATAAGCGACCTAAATCTCTAGCTGTAAACGATCCTGTTACAGTCGCGTTGACTGACCCGCCCAACTGCGGACCTATGTCAATAGTAAGAGATGAGGGGGGAAAGTAGGAGCTATCTCCTAGAGGTATGCCGTAAGAACCACCAAACTTACCAAAGCCAGCTGTAACTTCTGCCCCAACACCATCAAAGTTACTGCGATGCCCTGGAGTCAAGGTAACGCCTACAGCCAACCTTCCTGTAGCAAGGCCACCTTCCTCTTTAGAAAAGGTTGCGAATAATCCGATATCTGCTGGATGTGCAAAAGTAACTAGGGCCTGTTAACACTAATTTTGATAAAATCTGCGTTTATGGAAATCACAAAATCGCAATTCAAAATTATCGAACACCTGCTGCCTTTACAGCGAGGTAACGTCAAAATACCGAATATACAGGTCATAAACGCTGTTTT
>NZ_JBFLAB010000131.1:0-2564 GCF_040742695.1 Microbulbifer discodermiae
AAACAGCGTTTATGACCTGTATATTCGGTATTTTGACGTTACCTCGCTGTAAAGGCAGCAGGTGTTCGATAATTTTGAATTGCGATTTTGTGATTTCCATAAACGCAGATTTTATCAAAATTAGTGTTAACAGGCCCTAGTTAAAAGTATCAAAGCCCCAGCAGAGCAATCTGCCGGGGCTTTGTCTTTAAGACGCTTATCCAGCCGTCAATACCAAACACCGCTTCATCCCCCTGACTGGCGACTTGACCTCAAAACTCGCTTGGTGGGAGGACCAAATAATGGGTTATTGAACTCTTTGGTAATGAGTGAATTCGAGGGCCGTCCAGGACTAAGATGCACTGGGTGGCGCGGCAAGAAGTATAGCCGGTTCAGTTTTGGCAGGAGGTACTATACAGCTAAAGGACTAGTTTCGGATAGTCAAATGAATTATGCACCACAAATTGGAGATGCAATCTATCAAGAGATTAGGGCGGATCTTGGAACGGGATTCCACAATGACAGCGGCCTTGCTAACATTGTTATAACCCAAACTATAGTTAACAGCGATGGCATTATACTAAGAAGGCAACAAGGTTCCCCAGGGTTTTGAATACTATGAAATTGGCATATGTCTACTTGAAAAACCTTTTTTCTTATCCGCTTTTCAGGAGTGGGCTCTATGGCTTGGTAGGATATTCAGTATTTTTTTTCAGGGTAGATATGGGGAAATTGGGTTGGATTCCACTTGCAGTGTGTATTGTTTGGGTAGTCGTTAGCCTCGTTTTTTTTGTGATGAAAATGAAAAATATCGACAGAACTAAAAAATAGGGTCGGAGTGAGAAAGCTGCTCACTCCGGCAGCTCGCCGGTCGCTTTCCTGAACCTGTATTAAGTAAATGCCATTCAGATCGGAGTAAGATTTTGACACTTTTTTCGTGTGGTCTGATGTATTTCTTCCATTAGAAGCGGGTGGCTGATTTCGATAAAGTGAGATCAGCCCCCGCACCAATTCCGCCTCTTGCCCCCATGATACTCATACCCAAGGTTGGCGCCTATGAGTAGCTGATCTAGCCGCTTACCATCTACCCATACTTCGGCTAATAACCTGAAATACTTGTCCCGCTCTATCTCCTCAAGGCGTACTTCCTGGGCACCACGGAGCAGGGTGACGGCGAATTGTTTGGCTTTTCGCGCCAGTTCCTTACAACAATGTGGTGCATATCGGTATTACCGATACCATGGGCAGCACTGGCGAATTCCAGTACCTGTACCGGGACCACCTGGGTTCCATTGAAAAAGTCACGGATGAAAGTGGAAGTCTGATTCTCGACACCGCTTTCGACCCCAGCGGCAAACGCAGAAAAGCCGACTGGAGCCAGGAGATGGACCCGCAAGGTCTGGAAGTTCTGTTGGCCTCCCAGAGCCTGGTCACCAACCGGGGCTTCACCGGCCACGAGCACCTGGACAGGATCGGCTTGATCCATATGAATGGGCGGATATATGATCCGACCTTGGGGAGATTCCTGAGTCCGGATCCCTTAGTGCAGGCACCGACCTTCAGTCAGAGCTGGAATCGTTACAGTTACGCTTTCAACAACCCGGTGGGTTTTACAGATCCTACGGGCTTTGTAACTGAAGATGATGATGAAGTCCACCTGGATGGTGGTGGCGGTGGTGATGTTGGAGGTGAGTCAGTGGAAGGCGTAGAGGTCACTGACAAATCAGAAAGAAGCCCATTTACGTCGCGAGGTGGTGGCGGATGGAGAGAAATCTCACCAACGAATCTTTCGACTTTGACGAATGGCGGGCCATCAAATTCAACAGGAGAACGTTACCGGTATGTCTCACAAACTTCCTCTGCCAGTAGTTCGGACTCGTCTTCTGATGACGCGGGAAGTGAAGATGATACCGAGGATAGTAAAGTGTCTCCCGCGGGGACTCCTTATGATGAAGAAGTGGTAGTTAGAGGGAATTCGAAGACACAAGAGGGTGGGGGGAGATTTTTCCGTGGAGTGGGATCCTTTTTCAGGGGTTTATATAGATACACTCGACATGAGAACAGAATCCTGGGAGGAGCTGGTGCAGGAGAGGCTGTTCAAGCGAATACAGTGGAGCACATGCTGCTTGGGGAAGCATTAGGAATTGCGTTACATACAAATCAAACGCAAATTAAGGAGGGTGGTAATAAGTTGTTAGAAAGTGGAGAGATTATAGCGGGTCGCCAACTTACAGGGCTTTTAAGTGGTGTTGCCATAGGTGGGGCTGGGGTAGGGCCATCATTTGGAATCGTGGCTGGTATGGGGGATGTGTACTATGGTATTGAATCCCTAGCGTCAGAACTGAATTTGAATGTTTCCACTGTTGATTATAATCGACCGATATTGCCGCAGATTTCAGATACCATGGTACGAGGTTATGCAGAACGCAGATTGGGTAATCTTGTTAGGGCCTGTTAACACTAATTTTGATAAAATCTGCGTTTATGGAAATCACAAAATCGCAATTCAAAATTATCGAACACCTGCTGCCTTTACAGCGAGGTAACGTCAAAATACCGAATATACAGGTCATAAACGCTGTTTT
>NZ_JBFLAB010000132.1:0-2440 GCF_040742695.1 Microbulbifer discodermiae
CTGGCGTCGATGCTCAAACCGGCGGTGGTCATTGCAGTGCCTTCGGCGGTATACCAGCTGTCCGGCAGTTCGGCGTTGCTGTTTTGTTCCTGGTCGGGAATATTGCTGGCGGGCTGGTAAGAGCCGAACAGGTCGACCGATACCGCCCCGGATACCTGGTTCACACTGATGCGCTGGATTTCCATAGCGCGGTCCAGGGTGCCGTCCGCCACATTTTGCGAGTGGTCTCGCAGCTGCGGCAGGGTCACCTGGACAATATCCCCCACTTCCAGGTCGTTGTTGCTGGGCAGTAAACCCAGGCGCAGCCGCAGGGGCGGGCCGGCAAAGCGGTCCCGCAAAGCATCGAAGGTATTTTTGATGGTGGTATAAGTGTGCCTGGAATTATGCAGGCCGCGAAATTTGAGGGTGAGCGGCTTGGCTTCGCCATGCGTGCCGATGGAGTCCGCATCGATCAGGCTGTTGGAGCGCAGAAACTGGCCGTCAAAGCCCGGTTGCTCGAACCAGCCCCACTGGATGCTAAACACATTGCGCACTCCGTGCAGGTCGTATTTAAGCTCGCCCACACTGGTAACATCGTCGACGGTGATGCCGGCCACGGTGCCGGCATCGGCCAGTACCCCGGCCATACGGCGAAAGCCCAGCTGGCCCTGGGCATTGACGGGCATAGTGGCGCCCAGCAGCAGGTTGATCTCGGTTTCAATAAACTTCTTGCCGTCGGTTTTTTTTAAACCATCGAACCGTAAAATCTTGCCCTTGCGGTGGTTGCCGGGTTTGTACCAGTCGGCGCCGATATGCTCGAACGCATCCAGGTCCACCAGGGCGGAGTCGATACCCAGATGCCAGTTGGTGGGTAAGGTGTTGCCGGTGCCCAATATGACACCCGTCAACAGCGCATAGGCGAGCTGGGGGCCTGGCCCCTCCAAATAGATAAACTCCTCGACCTCGATACCCCGCTCACTGTCGTTGTCGGTGGGAATCTCATGCTCCCGCGCACGGGTACCCAGGGCACCACGCACACAGCCGGTAAAACTGGTGGCGGTCTTGCCGGTGGCGCGCACGATTTCAAAGCCGTCCTGGTATTTGATTTTCAAGTAGTAAACGGATTGATTGGGGGCATCCCCATAGGCGGCGGTGTGGGGATTGGGTTCGAAAGCGCTGGTGTCGAACACCTGCAAAGTGGTTGCGGTCTTGGAAAAGTTGGCTGCCAGCCGGGTGCGGTTTGGGGTGAAGATATCCTTGCGCATGGCCCGCTGCACGTCACGGCAGCGCACCCGATAGATGCCCGCCTTGTAGGCAATGGACTCCTCGGCGATTTGCGTCTGCTCAAGGCGGAAGTCGTCCCAGTCCAGTCCCGCAAAACCCTGGTGCAGCCGCACCTGCCGGCCCTTGATGCCACTGCCCTGCTCCAGCTCGTCACGCAGCACATAGGTCATCTGCCCGGCGTGATCAATCAACTCGAAAGAAATAGAGCCGATCTCCGCCCTTCCCTGCTCCGCTATCAGGCGCTGACTGGTGCTCGACACTTTTTGCAGGCAGCCGTGAATGGTGTTGGCGGGCAGATTGGGGATGTCGGCGTGGCTGGCCAGGTACAGCGGCAGGTCGTAGCCGATCTCGATCACCAGGCGCAGCTCGCGCTGGGGGACCTGGTTGTGAAGGTCGAAGAGTTCGGAATTATTGCGCACCGTTCACGCCTCCACTGCAATAAAGGAGGCCTGGAACCAGAAGTGTTCGTAGCGACTCTCCTTATAGCTGTTGCGCTTGAGGCGCGCACCAAATGGCCCACTCGACCCGCCGGCAATATCCGACAGGTCAAGGGTAAAAAGTTCACCGTTACCGCAGCTGGCGGCAAACTCGCGCCAGTAGGGCAACTGATCCGGGGCAAAGGCCTTGGCGGTGATATGCCACTCACTGTCGATACGGAACAACACGCTCTCGGTGTAACCACCGAGCGCGGTGTGTTCCCTGCCTTCGCTGCGCTGCACACGCCCGCACTTAACCAGGTCGGTGATAATCAGCTGTGGCGAGCTGCTGACGAGCTCGCGGGTGGCGGTATAGGTGATGCTTGCCATGGGTATCCACAAATAAAAAAGCCCGCGGCTAGCGGGCACAAAAAAACCGCCGGGCGGCGGTTTTTGTTGGGTACTGTGAAGCCAATTAAATCGTCGGCGCTTCCTCGGCTGCGGCCTCTTGTCGCCGCTTTTCTTCGAGGTACTCCTCGGTAACCTGACGCTCTATTGTGGCTTTTTCTTCCGGTGTGAGCCGGTCGTTGGGCACCGTATAGCTGATACACTCGACACCGGCGCGGGCAAAGATTCTTTCCTGTCGGTAGAGCGGCAGATGGTCGGCATACTTGGCGATCAGCAGGTGTGCCAGCAGGCCACTGGTGGGGATACCCTTGTCGATGATCTGTGGCGGCACCGGTGCCTGGGTAATGCGTTCG
>NZ_JBFLAB010000133.1:0-2227 GCF_040742695.1 Microbulbifer discodermiae
TGGGCAATATCACCAGCAAGACCAGCAGCCACGGGGCCGATACCAATGTCACCGGCTACCAGTACGGCGGGTCTGGCAATGCCGGTCCCAATGCGGTGAGCAGTGTCACCATCGGAGGGGAAAGCTATAGCCTGAACTACGACCTAAACGGGGCCATCACCCACTACGATGCGGCGGTCAGCGAAGACAAGTGGATTCGCTGGAATGCCCGGCAAATGGCCACCGAAGTCACTGTTGGTGACAGTCAGAGCACCGCAACCCCCACTGCCAGAGACAAATTCCACTACGGCCCCAACGGCCAGCGCTTCTACCGGGAATCCAGCTGGATGGAGGGCGGCCACCTGCAAACGGAGAAAGCCTTCTACGTGGGCACCTACGAAGAGCTGATCCCCGGCGATGCAACCATCACCAAGGTGGAAAGAACCAAGCTGGACAACAATGTGGTGCATATCGGCATCACCGATACCATGGGCAGCACTGGCGAATTCCAGTACCTGCACCGGGACCACCTGGGTTCCATTGAAAAAGTCACGGATGAAAGTGGAAGTCTGATTCTCGACACCGCTTTCGACCCCAGCGGCAAACGCAGAAAAGCCGACTGGAGCCAGGAGATGGACCCGCAAGGTCTGGAAGTTCTGCTGGCCTCCCAGAGCCTGGTCACCAACCGGGGCTTCACCGGCCACGAGCACCTGGACAGGACCGGCTTGATCCATATGAATGGGCGGATATATGATCCGACCTTGGGGAGATTCCTGAGTCCGGATCCCTTAGTGCAGGCACCGACCTTCAGTCAGAGCTAGAATCGTTACAGCTACGCTTTCAACAACCCGGTGGGTTTTACAGATCCTACGGGCTTTGTAACTGAAGATGATGATGAAGTCCACCTGGATGGTGGTGGCGGTGGTGATGTTGGAGGTGAGTCAGTGGAAGGCGTAGAGGTCACTGACAAATCAGAAAGAAGCCCATTTACGTCGCGAGGTGGTGGCGGATGGAGAGAAATCTCACCAACGAATCTTTCGACTTTGACGAATGGCGGGCCATCAAATTCAACAGGAGGGCGTTACCGGTATGTCTCACAAACTTCCTCTGCCAGTAGTTCGGACTCGTCCTCTGATGACGCGGGAAATGAAGATGATACCGAGGATAGTAAAGTGTCCCCCGCGGGGACTCCTTATGATGAAGAAGTGGTAGTTAGGGGGGATTCGAATGCACAAAAGGCCTTTATCTCCATCGGGTACGGAGCTCGTGAACTTGATAGGCTAGTTGGATTTTGGCGAGGTTTTGGAAAAGGATTTAAATCATTGGGTGCTGGTATTGTCAAAGCTATTGGATACGGCGGATCATATTGGGCAAGTAATGTTTGCTCAGCTTGGTCATCAGAGTGTGCCTCCACCCACCAATATATCAGTGATGAGGCCGGACGAATCGGTTTGGCACTTTATGATCTTACCCTTGATGAGGCTATGACCGCCCTTGTGTTGTCATCAGCATCTAACACGGCTGAGGGCTATGTCACGGGAAGGGCAGCAGCTGCATATGGCCTTAGTAAAATGCCCGGACGAATATATTTGAAGATCGGGATAGGGGCTGTGGCTGTTGCTGGTAATATGCTTCAAATGTCCGAAATGCACGGTGATGCATTAACGGGAGCACATTTGGTTAATGCTGTTGTAATGGGGGCTCAAAATGATATGTGATTGTGGTAATAGGTTAAATGCCTTGCGTGTCATAGTCGCTACGCTTTCTAAACCTGCACATTGCCCTTCTTGTGGTAAGTTCGTGTATGTTAAAACTCCGGTTTCAGAACCCCTCATGGTAATATTTGGTGTTCTCTTACTTGTAGTTTCGCTTTTTCTTTCGATTAAAAAAGAGTGGCTCTATTTATTTTTTTCTTTCGGGATTGTTTGTATTTTTCTATTTTTTATACGCATTATTGAGGTGAAGTTTATAGGAATTAGGTCTGAAACCAAGGATGAGTATACTAGATCTAAAAGCTTAGATTTTTCTGCTCGGCTAGTTTGGGGCGGATTGTTTGTAATCTTAATGATAGTCGCGTATTTTGTTTTTTAGTTAAAGAGGGGCGCTAAGGAACCTCTGAAAAACTGCTCCAGTCTGGCATAATTTACCCCATTTCCAACATACACAGATTCAATCATGAGCCAACTGACCTTCGCCGAAGCCGAATACACTATCAAGAAACGCAAAACACGGCGCGAACTGTTCCTCG
>NZ_JBFLAB010000134.1:0-2200 GCF_040742695.1 Microbulbifer discodermiae
CAAAACAGCGTTTATGACCTGTATATTCGGTATTTTGACGTTACCTCGCTGTAAAGGCAGCAGGTGTTCGATAATTTTGAATTGCGATTTTGTGATTTCCATAAACGCAGATTTTATCAAAATTAGTGTTAACAGGCCCTAGTAGGCTGTTGAAATTAGAAGAAGTTCGACGCCTGCTACCGGAATATGGATGTTCCGGCAAATTCGGCGACGTATAAGTCGTTGATTTTGGGAGAAAAGTGAAAATCATATTTTTCGCTTTTCGTGTTTTGAAACAGGCAGGATGTCTTTTTCAACAACCTGCTAGTAGCAATACTTAACTTATTAAGTACACATTCTAACGCCTCATTAAGCGGGCCAATGCTGTGCACATATTGTGCTCAAAAGGGAGCGCAGCGAGCACGGGCCGCCTTTTAGTGGTTCTGTGCCTTACCTTGTTAACCTGCTCTTTTAATAAAAGTTGCAATATCACAGTTTTCTGGCACTCGCTGCACTCGCTGACCGAGATTTATTGCCTCGGTTACTAACTCACTTCTTTGTGGTAAGTGTTGGGGAAGTTTGATGTTTTTTACAATACCCAAATTGTGCAATGCATTTAGCACCCACCATCCTGGGTCTGGCTCGTCTTTGTAGAGTCCCAACATGGCAGAACCAGGGTAAGCATGATGATTGTTATGCCATGCCTCACCCATCGAAAGGAACCCGGCAATTCTAATATTATGGCCTTGTACAGCTGCACCTTCTACGCGCCAAGTTCGCTGGCCTCGGTTGTGGGCAAAGAAGCCAATAAGCCAATGTCCGCCAACAGAAACAACGACCCTAACGCAGACACCCCAGACAACCCAACTAAGCCCGCCGAGCAGAAATAAAGGCACCACAAGAACAATCTGCTGTAAAAGCCAAGTGGATTCTATAAATTGGTAAAAACGACTTTTGAGAACTCGTGGTTCGATATGAAAAATAGGTGGGTTTTGTAGGCGCAAGTCACAATTTAATTGCCACCAACCGTCTTTTAGGATGGATGAACCATGTAACAAAAAGTCGTGGCACTTTTCTTGGCGTTGAGCCCAATCTCGGAGGTCATGCTGCTTGAGCATACCTATAGGACCTGCCATGCCAACTAGTACACCAGCGTATACAAATACGTATTCCATCCATAGAGGACACTCGTATGAACGATGTATCAACAACCGGTGCATACCGAGGGAGTGACCAAAACACAAAGTTATGGCGGTTAATACAATGAAAACCGCTAAGGCGGACATAGAAAATAAACCGGGAGCGATAAACAAGGCAGCGGTGAGATTGCCCAAGAACCAAAGTGATTTCACTGGGCTCCACACTACGTCGCCTACACTAGCACTAGTAGGATCATCAGAAATTACTCTTTCAGTATTCTTCATAACTCTGTCTGAGTGGGTTAACGCGGCCCCTTGGAGTGCTTGGTTAGGCATTATTAACGGTACCAAACGTACGCTCTTCAATTTTTTCCGGAAAGCTAAAGCCTTTAGTTAATAACCACACCCCAAGAATAACTTCAAATAAAAAAACCGGAATTGTTATATATAAACCTATGTTGAAGCCTATAATTGATAGCATAGATCCTGCGGCCAGAATAAAGTACCCTAATAATCCCAAGCATGACAAAACCTTGGGCACTAAAGAGAAGCGAAGCAAAACAAGGCAGAACAGTATGCTGCCTAGACCAAGAACGATCATTGCAAAATTGTATGAGTACCAGTTAGTTTGAATGGCAGTATTGCCAAGTGTAAATATAAATAAAATATCAGAATCTGCAGCGTTTGATATCTCTTTGCTTATTGGAATTAAAGTTAGAATTCCAATAATCCCGATAGCGAGAACAGTAGCCTCAACAATTCTAGCAGCAAAATACCCTAGGGCTACAGATTGGTTGTACTGCTTCAAGATTGGATAGATAAGCACACCAATAGCAATGACAGCAATAGAGTTTAAGGCCATAAATAGACCGGCCACCCCAAGCTTTTCCTGATTGTTAAATATTTTTATAAGAAACTCTGGGCTTGCTGTTAGGTTGACGGTAAGCGTCCGGCAAACTCATCTACCAAGCCAAATTCTGCGCTGTAATTTAGGTGTCCACCTATCAACAAGTGGACACCTAATATGAGTGAAATTATCCCTGCTAAGAAACCCGTGAAGCGTCGCCGGCATTCCCCGGAGC
>NZ_JBFLAB010000135.1:0-2021 GCF_040742695.1 Microbulbifer discodermiae
AAAGTGCGTCGGGGGCTGTAACTTGATAAAGTATCCTCCGCACTGGGCTGCATGTTCTTTAAGTGATTGATGTTACTGGGGTTGTAGTGAATCTTGTAGCGGATTTGCGTTGGGCCGTTTTTATTACAACTACTACCGGGACTATGACCCGAGGATTGGTAGATATCTCCAATCAGATCCGATTGGGCTGGATGATGGGCCGAATACCTATAGCTACGTAGATAGCAGCCCGATTAATTATGTTGACCAAAACGGCTTAAGTAAAAGGCGGCCTGGAGCGCCATCGCCTTTGCAATCATTGACAAATGTGCAAGCCAGAATATTAATTAATCAGATTCGACAAATTGACCCGGCATTTCGTTTTCCAGTAGCATCACCAGGTGGGCAGGGGCAACCAGTAAACTATAGTCCTGCTAGCATTGCTCAACTCCAAGGATTCCTTAATAATGCAAGGAATGCTGGCTATTGTGGCCCAGGGGCTTCTCTTCCTCGCCCAAGGGGGGTTCCTTCTAATTGGGTAGTTCGTCAGAGCAGGCATGGTGGTGGTAAAAGGTTTGTTGATCCTAATAACCCACATAATAGTGTCCGAGTGCAGCCCGGAGACCCCAGCAGTCCGTATCCAAATTCTCAAAACCCTTATGTGAGATTGAATCTCAATGGACAATACAGAGACATATACGGAAATCCGGGACCGAGCCGATCTCCAGACACTCATATTCCACTAAGCGAGTTTGTTTTTCCTGGCGGAGGATAGTAATGAAATCAGAGGATTGGGATGGCTTTATTTTTTCTCTAATAAAGGAGATCGCTGATAAAGAATTTCAACGAAAAGTTTGGTTTGAAGGAGACTGTGAAGAGCAATCCTCATTTACTGAGGTGGTCTGTGCACTTTATGATGACTATAATTTTGAAGACTACTTAGAATTTGAGGCTAAAAAATTTAACTCTACAGAGCTGGTATCTGAACTACAAAAATTGAATTCTAAATTGAATTGTTTTATAGATACACTAGATGGAAATGCTTTCACAGAAAAGTTTCTTACAGATAAGCGCTGGAATAGTATCCAAGAAGAAGCGCAGCAGATTATCGATATGAAGGAAAGGGGATGATATTCAGCTAATATGAAACTTAGTCAGATTGAAAATCAGCGTTTCGAAAGACTATGGAATAGTTATTAGGAGGGCCGCCCTAAAAGAAAAGGAGATTGAAATCTCAAAGGTTTTTGAGGTTATGGAAGCGACTGAGCCGCTTGGGGAGAGTGATGAGCTGCTGTCATTTGGCCCCCATTTTGGCGGTGAAGCCTCTTACGAGCTTTCAAAAAGGCTGGATTCCCTTGGATTGACCTGTAAGCGGGATTATTTCGTGTTCTACGGTAACTTTCCAAATTGGGCTAGCTTTTATGTGTCCGAGGAGTAGGCGGGCGTTAGAATCTACGAGCCAGACAGTCAATTGATTCCTTGGTCAAAAACCCACTCCCTCGTAGACGCATCAGGAACGTAGTCCCTATGCGTGTCACACTTCACACTGCCTGAGTAGATACATAGCAGACGCCAAGCGCCATAGTCGATTGATGTCAGCCCGTCGAGGTAGGGGGTGAAGCTGTATACACCCACCAGCTGCGCCGCTTGTCTAGGGGTGAGGCTTGCTTTGCATAACTCAGCTGCTACCTCTTCCGCGGTTGGCGTCAGCCATCCTTCTCGGTATCGCTGGTAAATTTCGGGTCGCGCTAGATCCGTGTCGGAGGTAGGGGTTGATGTGCTCATTTTTTGTCCTCCAATGGTGGCACCAATCAGCTGGGCTATTGGCTACACCAGTTCCGTCTCTTGCCCCCATGATACTCATACCCAAGGTTGGCGCCTATGAGTAGCTGATCTAGCGTAAGCGTCCGGCAAACTCATCTACCAAGCCAAATTCTGCGCTGTAATTTAGGTGTCCACCTATCAACAAGTGGACACCTAATATGAGTGAAATTATCCCTGCTAAGAAACCCGTGAAGCGTCGCCGGCATTCCCCGGAGCTT
>NZ_JBFLAB010000136.1:0-2013 GCF_040742695.1 Microbulbifer discodermiae
AGTAGCGCCGCTGGCAAAAGTGCGTTGATGGAATCCATCCTCGCGCTGATACCGGAAGATGAACGGGTGCAGTACTCCGCTATGACCGGGCAGAGCCTGTTCTACATGGGCGAGACCAACTTAAAAAACAAGATACTGGCGATCAGCGAGGAAGAGGGAGCGAGTAATGCCAGTTACGCGCTCAAGCTGTTGCAATCGGAAGGTCAGGTCATTATTGCCAGCACTGGCAAGGACGAAGCCAGCGGCCAGCTGATCACCCGAGAATACAAAGTGGAAGGGCCGGTGATGCTGTTGATGACCACCACTGCTATCGACATCGATGAAGAGCTGCTAAATCGCTGCCTGGTACTCACCGTCAACGAAGGTCGCGAACAGACTCGGGCCATCCACGCCGCCCAGCGCGCTCGGCGTACGCTGCAAGGGCTGCATAACAAGTTGGAGAAAGAGCGCATTATCCAATTGCACCGCAACGCCCAGCGCCTGTTAAAACCACTGGTGGTGATCAATCCTTATGCGGACCAGCTCACTTTCCTCGACGACAAGACCCGCACTCGCCGCGACCACGAAAAGTACCTCACTCTGATCGACAGTATCGCACTCCTGCACCAGTACCAACGGGAAGTGCAAACACTCCAGCACAATGATCGGCAGATCGATTATGTGGAAGTCACCCTGAAGGACATCGACACCGCCAACCGTCTGGCCAGCGACGTGCTGGGCAAGACGCTCGACGAATTGCCGGTGCAAACCCGCAAGCTGCTGACCCTGATCACCGAGCTGGTGGACAGCGAGTGTGAAAAACAAAAGATCGAGTCCGCGGACTTCCGTTTTAGCCGCCGCCAGGTGCGCAGTCTTTGCGGCTGGAGTGAAACTCAGGTGCGGGTGCATATCCAGCGCCTGGTGGACATGGAATACCTGTTGGTCCATCGCGGCGGTCGCGGCCAATCGTTCGAATACGAACTGCTGTATCGGGGCGAAGGGGCGGACGGGGATGCTTTCCTGATGGGCCTGCTGGATACCGCCAAGCTGAAAAGTGGCGGCCACAATAGAGGGAAAAACAATGACAAAAGCAACGATAAAAAAACCGCTACGACAGTCACTTCGCGGGGTGAAGCCCCCCGGTTCGCGGGGTCATCGCGGCCCCAACGCGGGGCTATCGCGGAAGTGGAAAAATCGCTGGAAGCCAGCAGTGGTGGGGCCTGCGCAAAAACCTCGCGGACCAAGTGCGAAAATGCCTTACAGGCTGTGTAAACAGGGGGTGTCGTAACCATGGCCTACAACAAACACTGGCGTCGTGGCCTGTACAAAAAAAACCAGCACCGCGCCAAAGCCAAGGCCCCCAAACCCCGGCAGACCCCGGACATCAGCCACAACGGGTTGACCCCCTATTTACTGCGTTTTATCGAATGGAGCGCCGTCCGGGGCCTGAGTGAGCAAACCTGCCGCACCCGCGACCGAGGCTTGCAGCGCTTTATCGCCTGGTGTGATGAACGCGATCTCAATGATCCCAGAGCGATCACCCGGCCCATTTTGGAAAACTATCAGAAGCACCTTTACTACTATCGTAAGAGCAACGGTGAACCGTTGAGCTACGGCAGCCAGCACGCATTGCTGGCACCACTGCGGGCCTTTTTCAAATGGCTTGCGCGGGAAAACTATATTGCTCTTAATCCCGCCAGCGAGCTGGAACTACCTAAGCAGCAACGGGGGTTGCCGAAACAGATACTGAGCGTTGAGGAAGTGGAAAGCCTCTTCGCCACCGTGGACACCCAAAACCTCTACGGCGTGCGCGACCGCGCCATGCTGGAACTGCTCTACAGCACTGGTATCCGTCGCATGGAGCTGGTCAACCTGGGGCTCTATGACACCGACACCAGCCGCAAGACCCTGCTGGTTCGGCAGGGCAAGGGCCGTAAAGACCGGTTGCTGCCAGTAGGTGAGCGGGCGCTGCACTGGGTTGAACGCTACCGCCGCGAAGTGCGTCACCAGTTGCTGACTGGCCGGGACGAGGGT
>NZ_JBFLAB010000137.1:0-1900 GCF_040742695.1 Microbulbifer discodermiae
GCCAGTGCACCTGGAATCTGCTGAGAAGTAGATTCCAGGTGAAAAAACAAACAATCTCAGGGTTGTTTTGGTCAAATTCAGGCCCGCACCAGAAAATACTGATACTGCCGTAGCGATTGTTGAGTTATTCAGACGTTCCCTAACTGTTAATGGATAGCGCTCCAAGATTACCCGAAACGCCGTGTCCTTGCCTTACTCATCAGAATAATTGGGGTCAGAGCAGAATAATTGGGGTGAGAGTAAAGAGGAACAGGTTCCCGCCGATGCCGCTATCCTCGCCATCCGCAAAACCCGGCTCAGCGACGGCGTGCAGCATATCGCCATTCAGGATCTCAGCAGCACCAGCGGTGAATACCAGTACCTGCATCGGGGTCATCTGGGTTCTGTAGAAAAAGTTACCGATGACACAGGCGCGGAGATTCTCAGCACCGCTTTCAATCCCGATGGCAGCCGCCGCCAGGGCGACTGGAGTGGCGACCTGACCCAGCAGCAGCTGGAGGATCTGCTCGCCGCCCAGGGCCTCACCACCCGGCGCGGCTACACCGGCCACGAGCATCTGGACAGGACCGGCCTGATCCATATGAACGGGCGGATATATGATCCGACCTTGGGGAGATTCCTGAGTCCGGATCCCTTAGTGCAGGCACCGACCTTCAGTCAGAGCTGGAATCGTTACAGCTACGCTTTCAACAACCCGGTGGGTTTTACAGATCCTACGGGCTTTGTAACTGAAGATGATGATGAGAAACACATGGATGGCGATGGCGATGGCGGTGGCGATGGCGGTGGCGATGGCGGTGGCGATGGCGGTGAAGGTGGTGGTCAAATTGTACCGCACGAAAAGCGGCCAATGGATACGTTACCCGTCAGGGGGAAAAAGCCAAAGAAATTCAGAAGTCCATTTACTTCGCGAGGTGGTGGTAGGTGGAAATCAATTTCATGGAGAAACCTCAGGACTTTGACAGGTGGTGGGCGGTCAGGCGGAGGTGGAGGTTACTTTTACGTCTCACAAACTTCCTCTTCGGGTAGTTCGAATTCGTCTTCTGATGACGCGGGAAGTGAAGAGGATACCGAGGATAGTAAAGTGTCCCCCGCGGGGACGCCTTATGATGAAGAAGTGGTAGTTAGGGGGGATCCGAATGCACAAAGGGAGAGTCTAGGTGTCTTCAGTAATCTCCAAACGAATGTACAAAGCAATTTTAAGCAATGCATGGCTAACTGCTTGCAAGTTAATTATGGAGAAACATATGAGTGGGCTGAGCGATTCAGCCCCGTAAGCTTACAGGGTTTATTAACAAATGAGGCTGCTGAGCTGTTGCAGGATCATGCTCAGAAGCAGGCTAATCGTAATGCTTGGTCTTATGATAAGAAAACTTTCGAGACTGGCCGAAGACAATTGGGTGTCGTAAAGTTTTTCTCACGATTTAATGGTGCGGCGGCTGTTGCTGGAGCGGGAGCGGCTGGTTTTCAGGTTGGAGCTTTAGGTTATTGTGCGGCGGACTGTTGGAATGAATAGAAAACTAATTTATCGAATCTTGGCTGCGCTATTATGTTTGGCTTTTTTAATTGCGGGGATTTTTTTATTGACTCCGATATTCGATACTTTTTTAAATAAATTGAATGGTGTAATTTTTATTTTATTGGCCTTATACTTAGCTCGCTATTCATTAACAGGTAAGGAAAAGCTTTTTATTAAGTAAGTTTTCTTTAAGGCAATGCGATTCACAATCGTAGTCGATTGATTTCTTTCTGGCATCTGCTAGGGCCTGTTAACACTAATTAGCCGGTCAGCGATCAATGAAAAGTTGATGAAGAACTTAAAAACGACATCCAACTTATCAAATCGACTAAATATTCTTCGGAAACCTTTCAAGCGGCGAAACAGACGCTCTACTTCATT
>NZ_JBFLAB010000138.1:0-1876 GCF_040742695.1 Microbulbifer discodermiae
ACCCTGCTGAAGCGAGGTGCTGCGAATCCAGCTTTCCAGGATTGCTGCATCATGAGCGGTAATTGTAAAAACGTCCGGAGTATCCATGGGGCAAGTATACATGAAATCAAATCACGTAACCTTATTTTCCGCATAGCCCACTAGAATCACACTTTTCAAGCCTAGTTTATCAATCAATTTGGCTAGATCTCGTGCGTGTTGTTGATAGGTGTGGCCTTCTATGGGTTTCGATGATTTCCCCTGGCCTCTAGGGTCATATGCCAATGCGCGATATTTTGTTGATCCTTTAAAGTGATCGAGTTGATGTTCAAAAACCTCCGTTGACATCATCCAACCTGGGATAAAAATAATGGTTGTATCGCCGTTACCTTCCTGCTCGTAATGTATGGTCAGATTTTCATCTATCTTCATTTCCTCTGCAGCCACACCGCCAATGAACAGACATAGACCTGTAGCTATCAGCATTGAAAGGTTTAGCATTTTCATCGTCTCTCCCAATCTTTCCAAGGTGATTGAAATTCGCGGATTCAACCTTGAAGGACATACCGTTTGTGGAGCCTGCGCCGCCGAGTAATTATCCATTAAATTTACTGGCGTTTCAAAGCCTATAGTTTTTCTTGGTCGATTATTTAAATCGCATACCACTGCGTCGACCTCTTCCTGCGTTATTTTTTAAAGTCCGTACTCTTTGGTCAATACTGGCGCATAGGACCGTTCGTATTCTCGTGCAGACCACGCTGCCAGGAGTTATAGGGATGTGCGAAGTAAACTTGCGCTCCAAGCACCTCAGTACTCCTCTCGTGATAGGCGAACTCTTTGCTTTGCCAACGCCCTGATCGAAGAGAGCCAATACAACGCCGCCGGCCTGCTCGACCAGCGCTGCGTCGGCTTCATTATCGACAGCTGCTCAAAATCCAATCTGGTCTATGACCAGTACGACAGCTACGGAACCTCAAAAACAGAAGAAACGGCATCGCCAAGGTCGAGGAAAGCTTCGTCTACGACAACCTACACAGATTGATCCAATCCACCCGTACCTGGGATACTCGTATCCCGGCAACCCTGCACAGCACGGTGGACTACCACTATGACGCCGCCGGCAACCTGCTGTACAAAAGCGACTTCTCCGACACAAGTGCCAACGCCTATCAGTACGGCACCAGTGCCAGAAGCGGCAACGACGCCGGTCCCAACGCCGTTGCCCAGGTCACCCTGGCGGACCTCAGCACCCGCAGCTTCCAGTGCGACCTCAACGGCAACCTCACTGCCGACGGCCTCAGGACCATCAGCTACGGCGTCAACAACAAACCCGGGTCCATCAGCCATAGCAACGGCAACAGCGCCAGCTTCCACTATGGCCCCGATCAGCACCGCTACAAGCTGCTTCACCCATCGGCGGATTTCGGTAGTGCCTACATCCAGCGAGCGGGACGCCTTAGATATCGAATACCCTTGTTCAACAACTAAGCGGGTAGCATCCAGTTTGAACTCGGGAGAAAAGGATCGACGTTGTCTACTCATTGAACACCTCTGTCTCAGGCGGCAACATTACCACCTAAATTGATATCCGAGTTTAGTAGACCATTACAAACTTTATGAGTACGCCTTGCTTATAGAGAAAAAAAGTAGTCTAGACAGTAACGTGAATTAAGAAAAAATATTCCCATTTAAGATTGTTTTCATGTGGAATAAAACTGAACCCGTTAAGCGAATTTCATATTTTTAATCGTATTAATTAATACATAGGTAAACCACCGCCTCTGGCGGTGAGACTTGACAGGGCTCTGCCGTTCAGTCGTGCAGAGTAGAGAATATGGCCTCCCATGAACCGGCAAGTTCTATTAGGAGGCCATATGAGAGATTGGCAGAGCCAAGC
>NZ_JBFLAB010000139.1:0-1869 GCF_040742695.1 Microbulbifer discodermiae
AGCTTGTCGAAACCCGCTACGCCGAGGTACAACAACCGCGACAAGTCGCCCTCGTTATAAACAAATACACGGCACTCAACACGGTAGAGTTTTTCTGGATCAAACGGTACTTTTGTCCCGCTATACATATACACTCCGCCGTCCGATTCAGCCTTACCCAATAGCGCCGCGCTACCACCGACTTTTACGTTAGCGCTACCGCCTGCCGCCGTATAGTCAGCCAGCATCGAGGCGCCACCAATTGGCACCTCCCAGGTGCCCATCCACACCGGATCGGAAAAGTCTTCAAGTACGGTATGACGCATGGTGCGGATCTGCGCCCACTCCTGGGCCGTGGCGCCCACAGTGGCACCGTCTTCTGGCTTGCCAAAGCCGTAGACTTTCCCCCAATCCGCCAGGGAGCCGGCAATCTGGTCGATTTTGTTGAGTAGGGTTTGTCGTGCGGTATAGACCGCCCGCCATTTGGTGTCCCAGGTGCTGCGATGAATGGACGTGACGCTGGCGGTATTGTCCCAGCCAGTTCCGCTGAGGTAATCCGATAGCGCGGTGATGGCACCACTGTAGGCGGTTCTCTCGGTGGTGATGCCGTAACGGTTTGCCTCCGCCTCGTTACCTGCCTGCTCCGCCAATAGCTGGCTGTACTCGCGGATGACCTGGGGTTTTTCCGCCGGGTGTAGTTTGCTGTCCGCGGCAATATCCCCCAGGTCGGCAAGGGCAGCATCGGCGTCCGCTTTGGCATCGTCGGCCGCATCCCGGGCGGCGGCGGCCTTGGCATCAGCGGCGGAGGCATCCAGCAGCGCCTCGGGATCGCCGCTGCCGCCCAGGGTGACAACGATACCCCCATAGGTGCCGCCATCGCTGGAACTGGCCCATACGGAGATTTCATTGACGCCGGATCGGAAGGTGATCGGGAATGAATACCATTGGGAGACGCCATCCTCCCCACTCATCCTGCCCACCAAAGCGCCATTAAAACCAACCCGGGCGCCGCCCTCGGCATCGTTGGCCAGCACATGCAAATAACCGCGCCCTACCGCAGCATTAAAGGTGTATTTGGTGCCGCCGGCATAGTTGGTGCTGGTGGGCCAGGTTAATCCCAGGGGCCGGCCATCCCACTTGAACTGCAGGGCGGCGCCGAGCATACCGGCCTCCCGCGCCTGTTGGGCAATGGCGTCCAGCAGCGTTTGCCGGGCGGCATAAACCGATTGCCAGTTAATATTCCAGAGGCTGCGGCTGATGGGTGTGCCCACAGAAGTATTGTTCCAGTCGGGGGTCAGTCCCTCTAAATAGCTGTTCAGCGCCGCCAGGTTGCCGGCGTAGTCGGCTTTTTCCGTGGTCAGGCCGGCACCGTCGGCCTGGGTTTCAATTCCGGGTTGTTCCTGCAGCAGCTGCGCGTGTTCGCGGATCACCAACAACTTTTCGTTTTGATGCAAGTATCCGTCGGCTGCAACCCGGTCCAGATCTGCCAGCGCCGCATCGGCGTCGGCCTGGGCCTGTTGGGCGGCCTCCAGGGCGGCCTTCACTTCGGGGTTGGGTTCCGGGTCTTCGTAGTCGTCATAGGGCGTGCGGGACTTGGGCACAAACAATACCCGCGCAACATTGGTACCCAGGCATTGCCCACCCAGCCCGGGATTGCCGGGACTGCTGGGGCTGTCCCCATAGCAGGCCACAATTCTGTTGTTGGTGATGACGGGCATGGGGTTTTGGGTGCCGTCCACCAGCAGCACCAGACCACCGGGCGCGCCGCCACCACCGCTGCCACCGGACACCCGATGAGGCCCATCCTCAACAGTGCCGGGGCTGCCGTCGCCGCCACTGGTGTTGATCTCCCCGGATATCCCAAAGGCAATACCCCGGGCGATCACTGCC
>NZ_JBFLAB010000014.1:0-87910 GCF_040742695.1 Microbulbifer discodermiae
ACGAAGCTCTCGAGGTGTACCGTTGTAAAAAGAGCTTCTTGAGTGATATCAGCGCCACGCATGTCGGAGTAAGACCTAGTTTTTATCGTACGAGAATTTTATCAAAGCCGCTGATGATGCGGGACAATTTCAACAGCCTGCTAAGGCCACACCCAATCCCGGCGCTGGCCATTGGTATAAGGACAATGCCGTTTGGTTGCGCAGTACCCCAAGGGCGAAAATCAGTGGGTTGGGGAATCAGCCCGTCGGCTCTTAGGCCGATTTACCCGACAACTTATTTAATTGCCGGGTAAATAATAACGGCGGTAATTACTATGCTGGGCCCGGGAAACCTGTGTCAAGCGGCATCGGAATCCCGGCGATACTTTGGCGTCTGTTGTTTTTTCTGCGCCGGGGCAATTGTAACGGGCTGCTAAAAAAACCCGCAGGGGCTTTTCCCAGCCGGGATTTGCGCTGCATTGCCCACAAGGCTTCCACAATAAACCGGGCAGTTACACGCTTGATTTGCGGCCGGGAGATCCCTGTTGGGAACAGCCGCCCTAGCAGGTTGTTGAAAAAGGCATCCTGCCTGTTTCAAAACACGAAAAGCGAAAAATGTGATTTTCACTTTTCTCCCAAAATCAACGACTTAGGCGTCGTTGATTTTGCCGGAACATCCATATTCCGGTACCAGGCGTCGAAATTCTTCGAATTTCAACAGCCTGCTAGGCTGCATCGAATTAATCAGAGGCTCCCCGGGTTCGGAGAAGGAAGTCGGAAAATCCCGCCAGACTGTCGAACACCATTGTCGCTGCCAGACAATCCTCGGGCGCCCTGGTTAAGGCCTCGAGGGTTTCCTCCCCGCGACCTGTCCTGACCAGCACGGCCCTGCACCCCTTGGCCACAGCGGCCTGCAGGTCCTGTACCCGATCCCCCACCAGATAGCAGTCGTGCAGGCTGGTATCGAATTCCGCCTCGACCGCGTCCAGCATACCGGTAGCGGGCTTGCGACAGCGGCAGCCGTCATCGGGGCCGTGGGGACAGTAGAAGATGGCCGCTACCTCGCCGCCGGCATCTTCCACGCGAGCGCGCAGCTCGGCGTGTATGGCCTCAAGGTCCTCCAGTTGGAAATCGCCCCGGGCGAGACCCGGCTGGTTGGTGACCACCACCAACTGGTAGCCGGCCCGGCTGAGGTCAGCCATAGCGCCGACACTGCCGGGCAGGGGTTGCCAGTCCTCCGCGCGGCGCACGCCGCCGGCCTTGTGGCAATTGATAACGCCGTCGCGGTCAAGCAGGATCAGGGACATGGGCTTTCCGCTGTCAGTAGAGATAAGCCGGGGCCAGTTCAGCCCCGCCAGTCTTCAGTTACTTTGCCGGCACCAGTAGGGAAATATCGGCAACCTCGAGAAACAGGGCGCGAAGCTGCGTCAATAATGCCAGGCGATTGTCCCGCAGCTTCTGGTTGTCCGTCATTACCATCACGTCATCAAAAAAAGTATCGACGCTGTCGCGCAGCCCCGCCAACCCTGCCAGCCCTTCAGTGTAGAGGGACTGGCGGTACAGCGGCACCACCTGCCGCTGGGCATCGCTGATAGCCGCGAACAGCGCCTTCTCGGCTTCCTCCTGCAGCAGGCTTTCATCCACGCTGGCCGGCACGTCCCGCTCCAGTTTGGCGAGGATATTGGATACGCGCTTGTTGGCCGCGGCCAGTGCCTGGGCTTCCGGCAGCCGGCTGAAGGCGTGCACCGCCTGTACCCGGTTGTCGATATCCAGTGGTCGCGACAAGTTGCGTGCAGCCACCGACATAAATATCTCCGCAGGGACACCCTGGTCCTCGTAGCGGGCACGAAAACGCTCGAGTATGTAGTGCAGGGTGTCGTCCACCACACTCTGGAAACTTCCAAGGGCGGTGCGCGGGTAATTGTCGCGGGCCAGCTCCAGCAGAGTGCGCAGGTCCAGGTCCAGCTTTTTTTCCACCAGCAGGCGGATTACCCCGAGGCTGGCGCGGCGCAGGGCGAAGGGATCGCGGGAGCCGCTGGGCGGCTGGCCGATACCAAAGATACCGACCAGGGTATCCAGCCGGTCAGCCAGCGCCAGTACGGTGCCGGTCGGGCTCTGCGGCAACTGGTCGCCGGCAAATTTGGGCATATAGTGCTCGTACATTGCCTTGGCGACTTCCAGCGGTTCGCCATCGTTTTCGGCATAGTGATAGCCGGCGATGCCCTGCATATCGGCAAATTCAAACACCATATCAGTGACCAGGTCCGATTTGCACAGGCGCGCGGCGCGCGCGGCCAGATCCCGGCTGGCGCCGGTGGCATCGGCAATTCCAGCGGCGAGGGATGCGAGGCGCTCCGTCTTGTCATAGATGCTACCCAGTTTCTGCTGGAAGACTATGTGTCTGAGCTTTTCCCGGCGCGCCTCGAGGCTGGTCTTTTTGTCCGTTTCGAAAAAGAAGGCGGCATCCGCCAGGCGCGGACGGATAACACGCTCGTTGCCGTGAATGACCTGGGCCGGATCCCGGCTTTCGATATTGGCCACGGTGATAAAAAATGGCAGCAGGATGCCGTCCTCGTCCACCACATGAAAATACTTCTGGTGCTCTTTCATAGAGGACACCAGGGCTTCCGCCGGCACCTTGAGAAAACGCTCCTCAAAACGACCGGTGAGCGCTACGGGCCATTCCACCAGTGCCGTCACTTCGTCCAGGAGATCGTCTTCGATCACCGCGACGCCATTGACCCTTTCCGCCTCGGCAGTGACCTGGGCGCGAATCATGTCGCGCCGCTGGGCGAAGTCCGCGATGACATAGCCATCGTCTTTCAATAGCGACAGATAGTCACTGGCGGAGTGCACAGCCAATTCGCGGTTGCAGTGAAAGCGGTGTCCGCGGGTGCTGTTGCCGGACCTGAGGCCGAGTACTTCCGTATCCACCACCTGGTTACCGAACAGCATCAAGAGCCAGTGGACCGGGCGCACGAATTCCTCCCGACGGGCGCCCCAGCGCATGCGCTTGGGGATTGGCAGCCCGTCGAGCGCCGCCGTTACGATACCGCCGAGCAGGGTGGTGGTATCCTCACCGCCGGTGGTCTGGCGGCAGAACAGCTTGTCCTGTTTGCCGTCGTTGGCCACACAGTCCCGCAGATCGCCGATGGCGATGCCATTCTTGCGCGCAAAGGCCTCAGCAGCTTTGGTGGCTACGCCATCCTTGAATGCGACCCTGACGGGCGGCCCCCATACAGAAATGGTTTTGCTCGGGGTCTCCTCCGCCAGGTCAGAGACAATCACCGCCAGGCGGCGCGGCGCGGTATAGGCACACACCGAGCTATACGGCAGCCCCTGTTTGTCCAGGCCCTGTTCAATACCGTTGGCGAAGGCTTCCATCAACCTGCGCAGCGCCTTGGGCGGCAGCTCTTCGGTGCCCAGCTCAACGAGAAAATCCTGCGCCATTACTGCTTCTCCTCTGCTGCGGACGCGCTCTCCGCCAGAATTTCACTGCGAATTTCTTCCGCCGCCAGCGGGAAGCCCAGTGCGCGGCGGGCCTGGTAATAGGCCTGCGCTACGGCGCGGGCGAGGGTGCGCACGCGCAGTATGTAGCGCTGGCGCTCAGTCACGGAGATGGCGTGGCGTGCATCCAGCAGGTTGAACGCATGGGAGGCTTTCATCACCTGCTCATAGGCCGGCAGCGGCAGACCCAGTTCGATCAGGCGCTGGCTCTCGCGCTCGCAGTGGTCGAAGGTATTGAACAGGAATTCCACCTCCGCGTGCTCGAAGTTGTAATGGGACATTTCCACCTCGTTCTGGTGGAAAACGTCGCCGTAGGTCACCGGGCTGCCGTCCGGATTGCGGGTCCACACCAGGTCGTAGATGGACTCGACCCCCTGGAGATACATGGCGATGCGTTCCAGGCCGTAGGTGATCTCTCCGGTGACCGGAAAACACTCCAGCCCGCCCACCTGCTGGAAGTAGGTGAACTGGGTCACCTCCATGCCGTTCAGCCAAACTTCCCAGCCCAGGCCCCAGGCTCCCAGTGTGGGGGATTCCCAGTTGTCCTCGACGAAGCGGATATCGTGGATGGTGGGGTCTATGCCCATGGCGCTCAGGCTGTTCAGATAGAGTTCCTGAATATTGTCCGGCGAGGGCTTCATCACCACCTGGTATTGGTAGTAGTGCTGCAGGCGGTTGGGGTTCTCGCCGTAGCGGCCGTCGGTGGGCCGGCGACAGGGCTGTACATAGGCGGCGTTCCAGGTCTCCGGGCCCACGGCACGCAGGAAGGTGGCGGGGTGGAAAGTGCCGGCACCCACTTCCATATCCAGAGGCTGTAGAATGACGCACCCCTGGCGCGCCCAGTAATCCTGCAAGGCAAAGATGAGCCCCTGGAAAGTGTTGAGGTCGTGTTGGCTTGACACCGCTATCTCCGGACGGGTTGTGCGGCCCGCTGAAATCACCGGGCCCGGGCAAAGGGGGCAATTATAGCGGCAGCCGGTGACGCACTAAAAGGCGCGCGGCGGCAACAGCGGGAATAGACCGGCAGCGCCGCCGGTCCCGGTGTCGACATCGCGCAAAACTGAAACCGGTTAGAGGAATATGTAGTTTGGATATTAAGGGGCGCCTCGCCGTCGCTGTGCTGAGGTTGGTGGGCAGGCTGCCATTGCGCTGGTCGCGCCGGCTGGGTTGGCTGACCGGCCATATTGCGGTGCTGGGCCGGGGCGAGAGCCTGCGGGTTACCCGCATCAATCTGCAGCTTTGCTATCCCACGATGGAAGCGGAAGCGCGGGAACGGCTGGCGCGACACAGTGTCGTGCAGACAGCCCTGACGGGGTTCGAAGTGGCGGGCATCTGGCAGCAACCCTGGAGCCGCAGTGAGGATCAGATTGTGCGGGTGCGGAATCAACAGCTGCTCACCGAGCGGACGGATAGAGGGCAGGGTCTGCTGGTATTGATGCCGCACATTGGCAACTGGGAGCTCTTCGGTATGTACCTGAGTACCCTGGGACCCTCAACCGCCCTCTACGCACCGCCGAAGGTGGCGGCACTGGACCCCCTGATCCGCAGCGGTCGCCAGATGAATGGCGCCCATATGGTACCCACCAGTATACGGGGGGTGCGCGCCCTGCTGAAAGCGCTGAAGGCGGGTGAAATGGTGATGGTGCTGCCGGATCAGGAGCCCGACAGCGGCGGCGACTTTGCTCCCTTCTTCGGCCAGCCGGCGCTGACTATGACGCTGGCCCACAATCTGCTGCAGCGCACCGGTTGCCGCTGCGTGTTCGGCTTTGCCAAGCGGTTGCGGGACGGCTTCGAACTGGTTCTGCTGCCGGCGGAACAGTCTATTTACGCCGCGGAACAGAAAGTATCGCTGGCGGCGATGAACCGGGGTGTGGAAGCCTGCATCGCCTCGGCGCCGGATCAGTACCAGTGGGAGTACAAGCGCTTCCGCCGCGGTCCCAGGGGCAGGACACACCGCTATCGCAAGGGCTGAACACCGGCCCGGTTGTTGCCACTGGGTCCTCGTACCCACCGGGGAGTTATTTCCCCGGGGCCAGATTCAGAAGGCGTCCAGTACCCCTACCACCGCACCGGTCATGCAGGTAGCCAGCAGGCCGGCGAAGAGGGCACGGGTGGCCAGATAGGCCACCTCGGCGGTACGGCCCGGCACTATGGTGGAGATGGTGCCCACTACCAGCCCCAGGCTGGCGAAATTGGCGAAGCCGCAGATAGCGTAGATCAGAATCAGATAGCTGTGCGGCGACAGGGCGTCGGGACCCAGCTCGGAGATCCGCTGGTAGGCGACGAATTCATTGAAAATGAGTTTGATACTCATCAGCTCCGCCGCCTGCGACAGGTCCGCAGTATCCACCCCCATCAACCAGACAATGGGGCGGAACAGGATCGATGCCAGGTATTCCAGCGTAATGCCGTCACCGAACAGGGAGGACAGTATCGCGTTGACGATGTAAATCAGTGCAAACAGCACTATGATCATACCAATTACATTCAGCAGCAGCTTTACCCCATCCTCGGTACCCCGCACCAGTGCGTCCAAGGTGCTCTGGGCTTCACTGCGCACCCTGGGGACATGGTGTTCGGCCCGGTCCGCAGGGGGCACCCACAACTGGGCGAACAGCACCGCCGCCGGCATGCTGATGAGTGAAGCGACAAGGATGTGGCCGGCGGGGTTGGCGACTATCCCCTGAAGCTGGCTGGCATACAACACCATAACGGTGCCGGCGACGGTGGACATGGCGGCGGTGATCAGCAGGAACAGTGTGGAGCGGGACATTGACTCGAAATAGGGCCGCACCAGCAGCGGCGCCTCGACGATACCGAAAAACACACTGGCTGCGACGCTGAAGGTCTGCAGGCCATCGAGTCGCAGAGTCTTTTGTAACAGATAGCCCAACGCGCCGATAACTCTCTGCAACACGCCCCAGTAGAAAAGCAATGCCGACAGGGCGCTCATCACCAGTACAATGGGCAGAACCTGGAAGGCGACGATAAAGCTGCTGCCGGGGCCGTCGGCCACAAACGGCAGATCCGCCCCCCCAAGGTAGCCAAACATGTAGCTGCTGCCGGCGATGGCGGCCTGCTCCAGTACCTTGACGGCGCTGTTGACGGCGAGAAGTGCGTTTTGCACCCAGGTAACCTTGAGCATCACCATGGCGATTCCAAACTGCAGCAACAGGCAGACAACAATCAGTCGCACTGACACAGCGCGGCGGTTTTCGCTCAACAAAATGGGAATCGCGGTAAATACCAGGATTCCGACAAGGCCTTGCCACATGAAAAACCATCCCCCTACGCCAAGCAGCGCAATGTTATATGAATGAAACCACTGAAACCCGGACCGTCTGGCGCCACCTGCCAAACGCCCTGTCCGCGCTGCGCATCCTACTGATCCCGGTGATCATCTGGTTGTCGCTACAGCACTATGTTGTGGCCGCGCTGCTGGCCTTTGCCGCCGGCGCCCTGACGGACTTTCTCGACGGACGGCTGGCGCGGCGCTATAACTGGCACAGCCATGTGGGCGCACTGCTGGACCCGGTGGCCGACAAACTGTACGTGCTGTGCCTGATGCCCTTGGTCTGGCACCTGAGTTCAGTTCTTACACTCTTCGTGTGGCTGGTAGTCATTCGTTACGCTTTGCAGCTGAGTGTGTTTCCAGTTCTGATGGGCTGGCTCAAGCGCCCCTTCAAGGTGGCCCCCAGAATGATCCCCAAGGTCGCCACCGCGGTGGCCTTCCTGGTGCTGGGGCTCGGCTTCGCACAGCAGGTGGCCCTGGAGTGGACCCCGCACTATACCAATACCGGCAACTTCTTCGGCCAGTCCATCGTGGCGGTGAGTGCCCTCGGCTGCGTGCTGGAGGCCTGGGTGCTGGCGACCTTTCTGCCTCGCTACGCGCAAATTATCGCCGGTACCAAGGATACTTTCGAGTGATGAGCCACCACAGTTATTACTATCCGGCAACTTGTTAAGTTTCCGGATTAACCACAGCCATGCGGGCAGGGCCCGGGTCAGTGCCGCCAGAATGCCGGGGTCAGCAGCACCAGCAGGGTAAAGATTTCCAGGCGCCCCATCAGCATGGCCAGAATCAAAAACCACTTTGCCACCTGATTGACGGAGCCGTAGTTTGACGAAGCATCGCCGAGGGCCGGGCCTATATTGCTGAGACAGGAGGCGACGGTGGAAAAAGACGTTACAAAATTCTCTCCGGTCGCCATCACAATAATAGTGAGAACAAAAAACGAGAGGATATAGACAGCAAAGAATCCCCATACCGCATCGGTAACCCGCTCCGGCACTATCTTGCGGTTCACCTTGATGGGAATCACCGCACTGGCATGTACCAGGCGGTTGAGTTCGCGCATACCGGATTTCATGATCAGCATACCGCGCACCGCTTTGATGCCACCGGACGTGGAACCGGCGCAGGCACCCAGAATACCCAGAACCAACAGAACATAGGGCAGAAAGGCGGGCCAGATGGAAAAATTTTCCGACACAAAGCCCGCGGTGGTACCGATGGATACCACCTGAAAAAAACCGTGCAGCAGACTCCCGCCCGCGCCAAAAATACCTTGAAACCACAGGTAGCAACTGACCAGCAGCGCAGAGATACCTGTCAGCGTAATCCAGAATCGGAACTCTGAATCCCGCAAGTAGTGGGACAGAGTGCGATTGCGAAAAGCAAAGAAATGCAGGCCGAAGTTGATCGCGGCGGTAAACATGAACAGGATGCAGATGGTCATGATGGCATGGTTGTTGGCATAGAAACCCATGCTGGCATCGTGGGTGGAAAACCCACCATTGGCCACAGTGGAAAACGCATGACCCACGGCGTCGAACACCGTCATGCCGGCCCACCAGTAGCCGAGACCGCACAGGACCGTAAGGCTCAGATAAATCACTATCAGGGCCCTTGCGGTTTCGGCGATACGCGGGGTCAACTTGGTGTCTTTTACCGGCCCCGGCATTTCCGCCTTGTACAGCTGCATGCCACCAATGCCCAGCATCGGCAGTATCGCCAGGGCGATGACAATCACCCCTATGCCACCGAACCACTGCAACTGCTGGCGGTAGTAGAGGATAGCGGGTGGCAGCGTATCCAGGCCGGTAATCACCGTGGCTCCGGTAGTGGTCAGCCCGGAGATGGATTCAAAAATGGAATTGGTGATGTCCAGGTCCGGCAGTGGACTGATGATGAACGGCAGGGAACCGAAAGCGCCGAGTACCAGCCAAAACAGGGAGGTGACAACAAAGCCGTCGCGGGTGCGCAGCTCCTGCCGCAAGCCGTGTACCGGCAGCCACATGGACACACCGGTAATCAGGGTAATCGCGAAGGCGACGCTGAACGCCGGATGGGTACCGTCCTCGTACCACAGGGAAACACCGATTGGCGGCAACAGCGTAAGGCTGAACACCATCAGGAGAATTCCAAAAACCCGCGCAATTACCGCTATTCGCATCGGCGCTATAGAGCCTGTAGTTTGCAGGTGAAGGCTGTGCGGCAACAGTGCCCCGGCACGGCTTCACACGATGTTTAAAAGAAACTGAAACCCACCTGGAACAACTGCTCCACATGGCGGGTATGCCGGCGGTCCACCAGGAATACGATGACGTGGTCATCGCTCTTCACCACCACGTCATCGTGGGCGATCAGCACCTCGCTGCCGTTTTCCGTCTCGCGCACTATGGCGCCGATGGCGGCGCCTTCCGGCAGATCGATATCCTCAATCTTGCGGCCCACCACCTTGGACGTGCGCTCGTCGCCGTGGGCGATCACCTCTATGGCCTCGGCGGCACCGCGCCGCAACGAGTGCACATTGACCATATCGCCCCGGCGCACATGGGTCAGCAGGCTGCCGATGGTGTTCTGCTGCGGCGAAATGGCGATATCGATTTCACCACCCTGCACCAAATCCACGTAGGCGCGGTTATTGATCAGAGTCATCACCTTGCGCGCGCCCAGACGCTTTGCCAGCAGCGAGGACATGATATTGGCTTCATCGTCATTGGTGAGCGCCAGAAAGACATCTGTGTCCTCGATACTCTCCTCCAGCAGCAGATCCTGGTCCGACGCACTGCCGTGCAGGACAATGGTGTTGGAAAGTTCTTCGGAGAGAAAGATACACCGCGCGTGGCTCTGCTCAATCAGCTTGACCGAATAGCGGTTTTCCAGCTTGAGCGCCAGGCGCAAACCGATGTTGCCGCCCCCGGCGATGGTGACTCTTTTGTACCCCTGCTCCAGGCGGCGCAGTTCACTCATCACAGCGCGAATATCGGCGCGGGCAGCGAGAAAAAACACTTCGTCACCCGCTTCGATGACGGTGTCCCCGCGGGGAATGATGGGGCTGTTGCGCCGGTAAATGGCCGCCACCCGGGTGTCGACTTTCGGCATATGCTGGCGCAGGTAACGCAGCTGGTGGCCCACCAATGGACCGCCTCTGACCGCACGCACGGCCACAAGCTGCACCCGGCCGCCGGCGAAGTCCAGCACCTGCAGTGCCCCCGGATTCTCCATCAGGCGCACAATATATTCGGACACCAGCTGTTCCGGGCTGATCAGCACGTCGATGGGAATCGCCTGGGGATCGAACAATTGCGGATATTTCAGGTAGGAAGCCGCTCTAACCCGGGCGATTTTGGTCGGTACCCGGAACAGGGAGTGGGCTATCTGGCAGGCGGCCATATTGGTTTCGTCGTTATTGGTCACCGCCACCAGGATATCGGCATCCTCGATACCGGCCTGCTGCAGGATATCCGGATGGGAGGCGTGGCCCTGTACCACTCCGATATCCAGGCGGTCGCGCAGTTCGCGCAAAGTGCTCTCGTCGCTGTCAATCAGTACTATATCGTTGCGCTCGAAAGCGAGGCTCTCCGCCAGAGAGCCGCCCACCTGACCCGCACCGAGAATGAGAATTTTCATAAGAGAAGTAGTTCGCGGACGTCACCGCCGTTGTTATCCGGTTAGTGCTCCCTGCGGTCCGGCCTTGCTTAACAGAGCGTAGTAGAAACCGTCCCCACCGTGAATCCCCGGAAGTATCTGCCTGCCCGCCGCCTGCGGCATGCCCCAGGAAGCGCCGGCGAGCAGCGGTGGCGTATTGTCGCTCGCATCCTCGGTCTCCGCAACGAAGCGGGCGGCGACTTCGCTGTTTTCCTCCGGCAGTATCGAGCAGGTGGCATAGAGCAGGGTTCCGCCGGGTTTCAGCAGCGGCCACAGGGCCCGCAAGATCCGCGCCTGCAACGCCGCCAGTTCGCCGATGTCCTCCGCCCGCCGCAGCAGTTTGATATCCGGGTTGCGGCGGATGACCCCGGTGGCGGAGCAGGGCGCATCCAGCAGTATGCGGTCGTAGAGGGAAGTATCCCACCAGTCCGCCGGCTGCGCCGCGTCGCCACAGATCAGCTCGGCCGCCAGGCCTGTGCGGACCAGGTTTTCCTCCACCCGGCCCAAACGCTCCGCGTCGATATCGAGCGCCACCAGGTCAGCCCCGGGCTGCTGCTCCAGCAGGTGGCAGCTTTTGCCACCGGGCGCCGCGCATGCATCCAGTAGCCGCTCTCCAGGACCTGGCTGTAACAGGAGTGCGGCCAGCTGTGCCGACTCATCCTGTACACTGACCAGGCCCTGCTCGAAACCGGGCAGCGCCGTCACCGGACAGGGCTCTGCCAGCTGTATCCCCACCGGCGAAATAGCACAGGGGGCCGCAGCTATACCGGCCCGGGCCAGCTGTTGCAGGTACTCGACAGGCGAAATTTTGCCGCCGTTGACCCGCAGCGTCATGGGCGGATTACTATTGTTGGCCCGGAAAATATCTCCAGCCTCGGCGCCCCAGGCGGACTTGATCCGCTGCTGCAGCCAGGCCGGGTGCATAGAGCTGAATTGCGGGTTGCCGCTGAGTTTGCGCTGCAGTTGCTCGCGGTCGCGAAGCGCATTGCGCAGCACCGCGTTGAGCAGGCCGGTGGCGCGCTCCAGGCCCAGCCCCCGCGCCGCCTCAACGGTCGCCGAAATTGCGGCGTGATCCGGGATGCGCGTGTATTCCAGTTGATAGAGCCCCAACAGGATCAGGGCCTCCACCGCCTTATCCTTCGGCGCTCTGCGCAACAGCTTGGCTGCGATCAGGCGCAGTCGCGGCGCCGTGCGCGCGCAGCCATAACAGAGTTCCCGCAACAGGGCACAGTCGCGCGCGTCCAACCCGCACTCGGCGGCGGGCAGCAGCCGCGCCAGCGAACCCCGGCCCCCGAGCAGGTCGGCCAGAAGCCGCGCAGCTGTGACACGCACATCCGTCATTTAACGACCCAGCTGTTTTCCGGGGGCGAGCAGTTCCCCCTGGCCTTTGAGCAGCTCGGCCGCCGGCAGGGCTCTCTTACCCGGCAGCTGCAGCAGTTGGAGACGCAGTGCATCCCGCCCGCAGGCGACCAGGACCCCCTCCCCACTGGTATCGAGAACCGTGCCCGGTGCACCGTCGCGATGGCCCTGCTCCAGCCTGGCGGTGAACACCCGCAGCCGCTGGGCACCGTCGTCACAGGTGGTCCAGCATACGGGAAAGGGGTTGAATGCGCGGATTCTGCGCTCCAGCTCCGCCGCCGGGCGCGCCCAATCGAGCCGGGCCTCCGCCTTGGTGATCTTGTCGGCATAACTTGCACACCCATCGTCCTGCCGGCGCGGATTCGCCCTGCCCTCCGCCAACTGCTCCAAAGCCTCCAGCAGCGCGGGGCCACCGAGTAGAGCCAGCTTGTCGTGCAGGGAGCCACCGGTGTCTGCGGGGGAGATGGCGCAGCGGCGTTCCAGCAGCACAGGCCCGGTATCCAGGCCTGCTTCCATCTGCATGATGGCGACGCCACTCTCGCTGTCACCCGCCTCCAGGGCCCGCTGGATGGGCGCCGCGCCGCGCCAACGCGGCAACAGTGAAGCGTGCACGTTGACGCAGCCCAACCGGGGGATATCCAGCACCCGCTGCGGCAGAATCAGGCCGTAGGCCACCACTACCATCAGATCGGGCCGGAGGGCCGCCAGCGCCTCCTGTGCAGCTGGATCCCGCAGGCTCACAGGCTGGTGGACGGGAATATTGTGTGCCCCGGCCAGTTGCTTGACCGGGCTGGTTTGCAGCTTCTTACCGCGCCCGGCAGGCCTGTCCGGCTGGGTGTACACCGCGACCACTGAATGGCCAGTGCCCACCAACTGGCTCAGGTGGCTGGCGGCAAACTGCGGCGTTCCGGCAAAAACAATCTTCAAAGGCTGGGCCATATTAATCTGGTGCTGCGGCCGCCAGCTGTGCCGGCGACCGGATTGGGACGTGTAGGGTCAGGAATGCCGCTCCATCAGGCGTGCTGGCGACGGGTTTTTTCCAGTTTGGAGCGGATACGGTTGCGCTTGAGCGGCGAGATGTAATCCACAAACAGCTTGCCCTCCAGGTGGTCCAGCTCGTGCTGGATACACACTGCCAGAAGGCCCTCGGCCTCCATTGCAAAGGACTCGCCAGCGCGATCCAGCGCCTTGACCCGCACCCGGCGCGGGCGTTCCACTGTCTCGTAAAAACCCGGTACCGACAGGCAGCCCTCGTCATACTGGTGAATTTCCGGGTCCAGCACCTCGACTTCCGGGTTGATCAACACCAGCGGCTCGCTCTGGTCCTCGGAAACATCCATCACCACAATCCGCTGGTGAACATTTACCTGGGTTGCGGCCAGGCCCACCCCGGGGGCGTCGTACATGGTTTCAAACATGTCGTCCACCAGAGACCGCACTTCATCGGTCACCTGTTCAACCGCCTGAGCCACCTGGCGCAGGCGTGGGTCGGGAAATTCGAGAATCTGCAGTTTGGCCATAACACCTGTGACAAACTTCTAGTAATCGTGGAACTGGCGCTGATAACATAATGATCGCGCTCACTATTCACTGCGGAGAGTCGGATGCCGATTGCTGGTCGGCAAGGCTCCCGCCACCCGGCAGTGCCCGGCGCTGAGAATTATAGCGATAAAGAGCATAGGAATGCTTCCATGAAGAAAATTATTGTGGTGGCTGCCGCTGTCCTGGCAATAGCCTTCGGGACCCAGGCTCAAGACGTGCGCCTCAATCCCGACCACCCGGATGTCTATGTGGTGCAAAGGGGGGACACCCTCTGGGACATCTCCGGCCGCTTCCTGACCCAGCCCTGGTACTGGCCGGAAATCTGGCAGGTGAATCCGCAGATCGAAAACCCCCACCTGATATTCCCCGGCGATCTGCTGCGCCTGGTCTATGTGGCGGGCGAGCCACAGCTGCAATTGGAGCGCGGACCGCGACCCTATCGCCTGAGCCCCGCCGGCGGCAGCAACCGCCTGCAGCCAAGTGTGCGGCGCGAGGCCATTGGTGAGGCTATTCCCGCCATACCCCTGGATGCCATCGACGCCTTCCTGTCCCGCACCCGTATCGTGGCGCCGGATGCATTCGTGGGAACCCCCTATGTGATTTCCGGCGAGGACCAGCGCATTCTCGTGGGCGCCGGGGAAAGGCTCTACGCCCGCGGCGATTTCCGCGAGCCACTGCCCTCCTACGGCATCTACCGCCCTTCGGAGGTCTACAGGGACCCGCTCACCGGCGAAAACCTCGGCATGAAGGCGCTGGATGTGGGCTCGGTAGACCTGTATCAGCTGGACCCTGACGGCAGCGATGAAACCGCCATTGCCACCATGGAAGTCACCCGTACCTCCCGCGAAATCCGCCTGGAGGATCGCCTGTTGCCGGTGGAAGAGCGTTCCATCGCCGCCCTGTTCCAGCCCGGTGCCCCTGCGGTGCCGGTGGACGGCGTCATTATGGATGTGGAAGAGGGCGTCACCCAGATTGGCAAGTACGACGTAGTGGTACTCAATCGCGGCGAGCGGGAGGGCCTGCAGCCGGGACATGTACTGGCCATTTACAAGCGGGGAGCAATGGTGCGCGACCGTATCGCCCGCGACCAGGTGCAACTGCCGGACGAGCGCGCCGGTCTGCTGATGGTTTTCCGCACCTTTGAAAAAATGAGTCTCGGCCTGGTACTGGAGGCGGACCGTCCACTGACAGTGATGGATCTGGTGCGCAATCCCTAATAGGTTGTTGAAAAAGCCTTCCCCGGCTTTCCTCAACCCGGGCTTGCGGCCCATGTCCGCAAACCCTCCACGACAAATCAAGCAATTGCTAGCTTGAAGCGACCCGAACATCCCTGTTCGGGACAACAGGCCGGCGGTGGCGAAGCACGGAAGTGCCACCAGTGATCAAACCAATCACTAGGGGGGCAAATCCGCATGGATGCCATTACCGCCAGCCTGGCACTGCTCAGGTTGGAGGGCCTGGGGCCCGGCCGCTACTGGCAACTGGTCGAACACTTCGGCAGCGCCGCCCAGGCGCTGCACCAGCTTCCCCCGGCACTGCTGCAAAAACTTCCCCAGCGGGCGCAACAGCAGTGGCGCGATTTCGCGTCAATGGGCGACAACAGCCCGCTGTTGTGCTGGGCGGCCGATGAGCGGGAGCGCTGCCGCGCCAGCGGTGTGATACTGCTGGCCGCGGGTTCGGCGGAGTATCCGCCCCTGCTGGCCCAGATCCAGCGTCCACCCCCCATTCTCTATGTGCGTGGAAATACCGACGCACTGCATCTGCCACAAATAGCGGTAGTGGGCGCCAGGCGCGCTACCAGTGGCGGAGTGGACAATGCCATGGCCTTCGCGGCGGAACTGTGTAGCGCCGGCTTCGCCGTAACTTCGGGGCTGGCGCTGGGTATAGATGCGGCTGCGCACCGCGGTGCCCTGCGGGTTGAGGGGACCACGCTGGCAGTGCTCGGCAGCGGCATCGATCGCCTTTATCCGAGCCGCAACCAGGGCCTCGCCAAAGACATCATCGACAGTGGCGGCGCGATAATCAGCGAGTTACCCCTGGGCAGTAACGCCGAAGCGGCACACTTTCCCCGGCGCAACCGCATTATCAGCGGCCTTTCCCTGGGCGTACTGTTGGTTGAAGCGGCCCGGCATTCCGGCTCACTGATCACCGCGCGACTGGCCGCGGAGCAAAACCGCGAGGTTTTTGCCATCCCCGGTTCCATTCACAACCCGATGGCACGCGGCTGTCACCGTATGATCAAGGAGGGGGCAGCGCTGGTGGAAACCGCCGCGGACATCGCCAACCAGCTGGGGGGACTGCTGTCCCTGCCCACCGCGCCAGCGCCAGCGACGGGCCCGCTGCTGGCGCCGCACCAGATCCACCTGCTCCAGGCCCTGGTCGGGGAACCCCGCTCCCTTGAACAGCTGGCACAGCAGACTGGCGAGGAAGCCGGAACACTGATGGCAAACCTGGTGCAACTGGAACTGGAGGGCTTGGTCGAACAGCTCCCCGGTGGCTATCAGTTGACCCGTGCGGGAGCCGTGTGCTTGGATTCCAGTGCGGAAGCCACCGTTTAATCCGCCAGCCAAATAGGATGGCTGGTCCCCCGGTCAGTTTGTACCCGGAGAGCCTATGATAAATCCAATAAAATCCGTGCTTTTTCCATTGCTGCTCCTGCCCCTTGCGGGCTGTTCATCCATGCCTCCAGTATCAAATTTGCTGGGGCCGCCAGCCTATACAGAAGATGCACTGCTGACGGGTGACGTGTTTGAAAAACAAGAGGTCGATCTAAAGGCGGAGGACATCCTGAATCCCAGCGCTGAAATGCGGGCGTTTCTCGATTCACTGCCTGCGGAAACCACAGCGCCGGCGCGGCTGGAAAACCTTTTACGCGCGTTTGCGGCCGACAATTTCAGTATTTTCTACGATCCGGATGCGATAATTTCCGCGGCAGAGGCCTACTCACAGCAGCGTGGTAATTGCCTGGCTTTCTCGGCCTTGATTGTGGCCATGGCCAGGGAACTGGGAGTGGAGGCCCACTTCAACGAGGTTTTTGTTCCGCCCACCTGGTATCTGGACAGGGATCAGATGGTGCTATACCAGCACATTAACGCCGCAATCAACCCCGGGCAGAACACCAGGGTCATCGACTTCAACTTTACTGCCGGCAATCCCAACTTCCGCCAGCGGCGGCTGACCGATAACCAAGCCCTGGCAAAATTTTACAGCAATCTCGCGGCGGACTTTCTACGCGATAAGGCCTACGGAAAGGCCTTTTACCACCAGCGCAAAGCGCTCGACCTGGCCCCGGAGGACGCCGACCTCTGGAGCAACCTCGGTGTCATTTACCGGGCGGCCGGCCACCCGGAACGGGGGATGGCGGCTTATCAGATAGCACTGTCACTGGATGCCGATAACCTTTCAACACTGACAAACCTGCAACGGGCACTGCGCGACAGTAACCGGCTGCAGGAAGCGGATTTAATCGCCCAAAGGCTGAACAGATACCGGCGCAAAAACCCCTATTACTGGTACACCCTGGCACTACAATCCTACGGCGATGCCAACTATGAGGTGGCGGCGGCCTATGCCCGGGACGCCATGACCATCGACAGGAATGATCACCGCTTTCACTTTTTGTTGGGAATGGCCCGCTACCAGATGGGTGCGGAGGGCTACCGGCGAAACTTCCGCCACGCCATGGAACTGGTGGGAGAAGGGACCGGGCTGCGCCAATACCAGCGGAAAATGGCCCTGATCGGCGAGGATATCCAGCCGCGTGAACCAGACAGGCATTCCGATAGGGTGGACCAGAATATCTGGCACCGGTGGATACATTTTCTTCAGTAGCAGGCTGCCAGTCATTTACACGGGCCTCGACACCGGGCCCTCCCGTGGACCGGTATCTGCGCTGTCGGGTCTTGTGCGCCGCTGGCCAATCCGCTAGATTGCCGCGTCTTTGCCGGATCGACTATTCAAGAGAGCTGAAATGAGCAAGCCTTTCGTAGCAATTCTGATGGGTTCCGACTCCGATCTGCCGGTCATGGAGGCCGCCTTTGGGGTACTGGAGAAGTTCGATATCGCCTATGAGGTGAAGGTGACTTCCGCCCACCGCACCCCGGAAAACACCCACAACTATGTTGTGGACGCCGACAAGCGCGGCTGTGCGGCCTTTATCTGCGCCGCCGGCATGGCGGCGCACCTGGCGGGTGCCGTTTCCGCAACCACCCTGAAGCCGGTAATCGGCGTACCCATCAATGCATCCCTGGACGGCCTCGACGCGCTGCTTTCCACGGTGCAGATGCCCGGCGGCATTCCGGTGGCAACCGTCGCCATCGGCAAGGCCGGAGCCAAGAATGCCGCCTACCTGGCCGCACAGATCATCGGTTCCGCCGATGCGGAAATGCACCGGAAACTGGTGGACGAGCGCAAGGCCAATGCCGAGGCCATCATCGCCAAGGACGAGCAGCTGCAGCGGGACCTGCAACAGCGCAAATCCCGCTAAACCCGGGGCCCAAATGGCGTTTCCGCCACTCGATGTGCACTTCGCCGCCCACGCTATCTCCGGGGGCGGCGTCATCGCACACCCCACTGAATCCGTGTGGGGACTCGCCTGTGACCCGTCCAATCGCCACGCGGTGCAGCGGCTGCTGCGCCTCAAGCACAGGCCGCTGGACAAGGGCTTGATTCTGGTCTCCGCCGATCAGCGCGATTTTGCGCCCATGCTGGACAAGCTCAGCGCCCACCAGTTGCAACAGCTGCAGGCCTCCTGGCCAGGGCCGGTTACCTGGCTGGTACCCCATTGCGACCAGGTGCCGGCCTGGATTACCGGCACCCATACCTCGGTGGCCCTGCGCTGCACCGACCACCCCTTTACCAGCGCGCTGACCCGTGCCTTCGGCGGGGCCATAGTGTCCACCTCTGCCAATCCCAGCGGCTGCCAGCCGGCGCGAAAGAAATACCAGGTGTTACGCTATTTTGGCGACGCGCTGGATTTTGTCGGTGGGGGGGCCACCGGCGGCCGCGCGACTCCCAGCGAGATCCGCGACCTGATCAGTGGCCGGGTGGTGCGCACCGGCTGAGTCAATCAATTTTTCCAGGGTGACCACCCATGAGCCAAGTGGATATTCAAGCCGTAAAAACCTACCTGCTGCAACTGCAGGAGAACATCTGCGCGGCCCTCAGCGCTGTGGATGGCGACCAATTTCGCCAGGACAGCTGGGAGAGACCCGGCGGCGGTGGCGGACGCACACGGGTACTGGAAGACGGTGGCGTGATCGAAAAAGGCGGGGTGAATTTTTCCCACGTGCACGGCGACGGTCTGCCACCCTCCGCCACTGCCGACCGGCCGGAGCTGGCCGGACGCTCCTTCGAGGCGATGGGAGTATCGCTGGTGATCCACCCGCGCAATCCCCGGGTGCCCACCAGCCATGCCAATGTGCGTCTGTTCGTGGCCCAAAAACCCGACGCCGAGCCGGTGTGGTGGTTCGGCGGCGGCTATGACCTGACCCCCTATTACGGGGTGGAAGAGGACGTGGTGCACTGGCACCGCACCGCGAAAAACGCCTGTGCCCCCTTCGGCGACGACATTTACCCCCGTTTCAAAAGCTGGTGTGACGACTACTTTTACCTGCCCCACCGCGGCGAGGCGCGCGGCGTGGGAGGGTTGTTCTTTGACGACTTCAACCAGGGGGGCTTCAGCCAAGCTTTCGGCCTGATGCGAGCGGTGGGGGACAGTTACCTCGACGCCTACCTGCCGATAGTACATAAGCGCAAAGACACCCCCTATGGCCAGCGTGAACGGGAATTCCAGCTCTACCGGCGCGGCCGCTACGTCGAGTTCAATCTGGTTTATGATCGCGGGACGCTTTTTGGCCTGCAAAGTGGTGGCCGTACCGAGTCCATCCTCATGTCCCTGCCTCCACTGGTGCGCTGGCAGTACGACTGGCAACCGCAACAGAACAGCGAAGAGGCCAGGCTCTACAGCGATTTCCTGCCCCGGCGCGACTGGGTTTGACCTCAGGGAGGATATGCGTTGGACAAGACCCGCACAGACGCGATCAACCAGCTGTTTTTGCAGTATCGTCGCACCTTCGAAAGTGGGGATGCCCAGCAGATTGCGGATTTCTACCGCTTCCCGCTGCATTATTACCCTGAGCGCTGTGGCAAACAGAGCGCAAATCGCACCCAGTTCACAGCGCAGGTAAATCGACTGCTGTCGATCTATGGCCGCCTGGGTGTGTCGCAGATTGTCGGCGCAGTGACACAGATTAGCGAACTCAACACCTGCAGCAACCTGGTGGAATTGCGCTGGGTACTGTTGCGCCGGGAGGGGGACAGCAGTGTCGAACTCTACACGGCCACCACTCGTTACCTAGTGAGCGACACCCCTGCGGGTCTGAAAATAGACGGCCTGATCGCGGTAGACGAAAAGGCGTGTATCCGCCGCGCCCTGGCCGGCGCAAGCCCCTGAAAAGCAGGCTGTTCCGCAGAATTGTGCCGGCTTTCAAAGGCGACGACCCAGTGGACCAGCTATGGCCTGTCGGATTGCCGGGTTAATAACAGCGAACCATTAAGGATGCCCATGTGACCGACCAATACGCGGTGATCGGCAACCCCATCGCCCACTCACTGTCGCCGCTGATCCACCGGGCCTTTGCCCGTCAGACCGGGCAGGATATGGATTACGACAGGCTGCTGGCGCCCGTGGACGCTTTTGCCTCTATAGCCCGGAGCTTTTTCGCTGCCGAGGGCCTGGGGCTCAACGTCACAGTGCCATTCAAGCTGGATGCAGCGGCCCTGGCGGACCAACTGACAGACCGGGCCCGCGCTGCGGGCGCGGTAAACACCCTGGTGCTCGGCAGTGGCGGTCGCCTTCTCGGCGATAACACCGACGGCGCCGGGCTGGTTAACGACCTCACCCGCCAATTGCGCTGGCCGCTGGAGGGGCAAAGGATACTGCTGCTCGGTGCCGGTGGCGCCGCCCGCGGTGTCCTGCAGCCGTTGCTGGCGCAGCTCCCGGAGGCCATTCACATCGCCAACCGCACCGCCGCCCGGGCAGTGCAGTTGGCGCAAAGGTTCCCACAGGGGGGAAGGGTCACCGGCGGCGGCCTGGGTGATCTGCCGGGTCCCTTTAACCTGGTCATCAATGCCAGTTCCGCCAGCCTGAGCGGCGAGATGCCGGCGCTGCCCGCAGCAGTCATCTCCAGTGACACCCGCGCCTATGACATGGTCTACGGGGCCGAGCCAACCGCATTTATGCGCTGGGCTGCGGACTGTGGCGCAGAAACCGCTGATGGACTGGGTATGCTAGTGGCGCAGGCGGCGGAATCCTTTTTTCTCTGGCGCGGGCTGCACCCCCAGCTGGCACCCGTATTGTCGGAACTGCGGGCGGGATTGAAGCGCAATCAGACTGACGAACAAAATTAGGGCCTGTTGACACCAATCAAACTAAAGGGGGTAAGGTGCGCGAATTCCTGCGAAACCTGTCTTTTGTCTTTGCCGCCGGCTGCTTTGGCGGCCTGTGTTATGCCCTGATGCTCTGGGCCATGGGGTACCACGGTTTCAACCGCTGGGTGGGCGTGGACATAGCCCCCTATCTGTCCAATGCCTACCTGTACCAACGGGTGGTCTGGGGCGGGCTGTGTGGATTGATCTTCCTGCTGCCCTGGCGACGCTCCTGGGTGGCGCGCGGCTTCTTTCTGTCCCTTGTGCCCGCCGGTATCCTCTTGCTGTTGTTGCTGCCCATGCGCGGTTACGGGATCGCTGCCCTGGGACTGGGGGCCCTGACACCCCTGGTGATTGTGCTCGCCTGTGCCGCCGGGGGCATCGCCGCCTCCGGCCTGCTGCGGGCACAGGGGAAATAGCGCTTCCGCTGGACCCTGCCGGTACCGCAGCGCTCTGAGCGTGATAGTCTGAAACAGGCCGACCGCAGATATTGAGCAGTGGCGTCACCGGGCCGGCACTATCCATTAATCCCCCCGGTAGGGAGGGGCGGGCGGAATCGAATCCATCCAGTTGGCTGCTCGAACCGGCGCACCGGCACCGGCAAAGTTCAGGGCTGGAGCACCTCGAACAAGAGTGGAGACTGCAGTGTCGGAGCTGGTGATTAAAAAAAACCTCGGCAAGCGGGACATAATCCTGTTTACCGTCTCCGCCATACTGTTGGTGGACACTCTCGCCGCCACCGCGGCGATCGGTGCCTCCAGTATTTTCTGGTGGCTCTTTCTCGGCCTGTTTTTCTTCGTTCCTTTCGCACTGGTTTCCGCGGAACTGGGGTGCACCTATCCGGAACAGGGCGGTATCTACGCCTGGGTCCGCGATGCCTTCGGCGGGCGCTGGGGTTGCCGGGTAAGCTGGGCCTACTGGGTAAATACCGCCATCTGGATGCCGGCTATCTTTATTTTGTTCGCCGGTGTGGCAACCCAGCTGTTCTGGCCGCAAATGCGCGTAGTGGAGCAGATCGGTCTGGGAATAGCCCTCACCTGGATGGCGGTTGGCGTCAATGTGGTGACCCTCAATGTGGGCAAGTGGGTGCCCAACATAGGGGCGATTTTTAAGATTGTTATTTTTCTCGCCATCATCGTCGGCGCCATCTTCCATGCCGCGCACAACGGCCTCGCCAATCCGATCACTTTCGACAGTGTGCGGCCAAGGTTGAGCGACAGTCTGCAATATATCCCCGCGATTATTTACGGCATGCTGGGTTTCGAACTGATCAGTGCCAGCAGCGAGGAAATGCGCAGCCCGGAGCGGGATCTGCCCCTGTCCATCCTGGTGTCGGGGAGCATTATTCTCGCACTCTACATCTCGGGTACCACGGCCATACTGGCCGCCATACCCGCCCGGGAAATAGATCTGGTGGAGGGGCTGGTGGATACACTGCAGCTGTTCTTCGCCAGGCTGCCAATGGGAGAAGTTCTGGTCGCGGCCCTGGGTCTGGCAGCTCTCTACACATTTTTCTCCAATGGCGTGACCTGGGCCATCGGCAGCAACAGGGCCGCGGCAGAAGCGGCGGAAGAGGGCGAGCTGCCCCGTGCCTTCGCCCTGAGAAGCCGCCGCAACACCCCGGTGGGTGCGGCAGTGCTGATGGGGATAACCAGCACCGTTATCCTGGTGTTGTACGGGCTTATGGTGCACTCCAACGAGGACCTCTTCTGGTCCCTGTTTGCCTTCAGCGGTGTAATCTTCCTGCTGCCCTACATCGGTATGTTTCTGGCGTTCCTGCAGATGCGCCGTGTGGACGGCCAGCGCACCAGGCCCTTTCGGGTACCCGGCAGCGACCTGGCGGTGCAATTGATGGCGGTGTTTTGCGTCGCGGTGCTGGCGGGCAGTATTTTCCTGTTTGTCTACACCCCCGGCGAAGGGGTTCAGTGGCCAGTGCTCACCGGTGCTGTGATAGCGCTGCTGCTGGGCGAGCTGGCGATCCGCTGGGCGGAAAGCCAACGCCCGGTTCAGGATTAGAACTCTACCTCCCTGCGGCCAGTAAAGCCCCGGAATAGCTTCACACTTGGCCCTATTAACCCGGCAACTCAATAAGTTGCCGGGTTAATAGGGCACAAGGATGTGCCACTGCAAAGCGAAGGCCAGTCCTCTGTATCAGTGCACACCGGTAACCGGTTGAAGAAACGGGCGGAAGCCATGTCAGACTGCCAGCCTCTCAGGGCTGCACATGCTCGGTCAGGTACTGGTCTTTCAGCTTCGCATAATTAGCCGCTGAATAACTGAAAAACTGTCGTTCCGCCTCCTTCAGCGGGCGCGCCTGCTTGCAGGGTGCGCCCACATACAGGTAGCCGCTGGCGAGCCTTTTACCCGGTGGCACCAACGCGCCGGCTGCCAGTACCACCTCGTCTTCGATGACGGCCCCGTCCAGCACTGTCGCCCCTATACCGATCAGAACCCGGTTGCCCACGGTACAGCCGTGCAGGCAGGCGTTATGCCCGATAGTGACGTCCTCGCCGATGATCAACGGCCAGCCGTCCTCGTTGAAGGGCCCCGCATGGGTGATATGCAGCACGGCGCCGTCCTGAACACTGGTGCGCGCACCTATCCGGATGCGGTGCATATCGCCCCGAACCACGGCCATTGGCCATACCGAACAGTCATCCCCCAACACCACATCGCCGATCACTGCAGACTGTGGATCGACATAGACGCCGTTGCCAAGGCGGGGGATCTTTTCTTCGCTGTCCTTGCCGTGGGGGCGCAGTGGGGACATAGTCGGGCTCCTTGTACAATGGATTCCCTATCATAGCCACATTGGCACAGTCCCACAGGAAGTTTTTATGCCCAACCCGCTGTCTGAGTTTTCCCTGCTGCCCCCCTTCGACCAACTGCTGCCGGAACAGGTGGAAGCCGCCATTACCCCCCTGCTGGAACAGTGTCGCCGACAGTTGGCATCGGTGGCGGACAACCCGGCCCCGGACTCTGTGCTGGAAGCCCTGGAGGAGGTCGAGGACCAACTCAATCGCGCCTTTTCCCCCGTAAGCCATCTCAACAGCGTATTGAGCGGCCCCTGGCGTCAGCCCTACGAAGCGGCGCTGGCGCAGGTCACCGCCTACTGGACGGAACGGAGCCAGAACGAGGCACTGTGCCAGGTCTACCGCCAGCTGTCCGAGGCGCCGGACTTCGCCGACCGACCCCAGGCACGCCGACAGATGGTGGCCCTGGGCCTGCGGGATTTCCAATTGGGCGGCGTGGCACTGCAGGGTGAGGCGCGCAGCCGCTTTGCATCCAACCAGCGCCGCCTGGCGGAGCTGTCGAGCCGCTTCGCCAACAATGTACTCGACGCCACCAACGCCTGGACCTATCACACCAACGATGTCGAGGAACTGGCGGGTCTGCCCGCGACTGCTCTGGCCGCCGCCGCCAAGGCCGCCCGCGAGCGGGCGCTGGTGGGCTGGGTGATTACCCTGGAGGGCCCCTGTTACCTGGCGGTGATGACCCATGCGGACAGCCGCGCACTGCGCCAGCGGGTCCACCTGGCATTCGTGAGCCGGGCCTCGGAGACGGGACCCGACGCCGGCCGGTTCGACAATTCGGCGGTCATGGAGGAGATACTGGCACTGCGGGCCGATCAGGCGCGCCTGCTGGATATGGCCAATTACGCGGAATTGTCGCTGGCGAGCAAAATGGCCGCGGACACGGCCCAGGTGGAGGCGTTTCTGCAAAACCTCGGGCACCGTGCGCGACCGGCGGCCCAGAGGGAATTTGCCCAATTGCAGGATTTTGCCCGTGAAACCCTGTCCCTGGAGCAGTTGCAACCCTGGGATATCGCCTGGGCGGCGGAGAAACTCAAACAGTGTCGCTATGCGGTCAGCCAGGAGCAGCTTCGCCCCTATTTCCCCTTCGCGACCGTGTTGCAGGGCCTGTTCGCAGTAGTGGAAAAGTTGTTTGGAGTCACTGTGGAAGCGGACCCGCAGGTAGCCGTCTGGCACGCGGATGTGCAATTCTTCTGGCTGTTGCGCGACGGCGAGCGTATCGCCGGCTTTTACCTGGATCCGTTTGCGCGCGAGAACAAACGCGGCGGTGCCTGGATGGATACGGTCAGTACCAGGCGGTGCACCGCCGCCGGGCTGCAGTTGCCGGTGGCTTACCTGGTCTGTAATTTCAGTCCCGCCAGCAGCGATACGCCCTCCCTGCTGACCCACTATGAAGTGACCACACTGTTCCACGAGTTTGGCCACGGCCTACACCACATGTTGACCCAGGTGGATATTCCCGCCGTATCGGGCATCAACGGTGTCGCCTGGGACGCGGTGGAGCTGCCCAGCCAGTTCCTGGAAAACTGGTGCTGGGAACCCGAGGCCATCGCCATGATCTCGGCACACTACAAAAACGGCGAGCCACTGCCGCAGTCCCTGTTGGACAAGATGCTGGCGGCCAAAAACTTCCAGTCCGCCATGCGCACCGTGCGCCAGCTGGAGTTCGCGCTGTTCGACCTGCGCATCCACAGTCTCGATCGCGCCCCTGACGCGAAGCAGATACAAAAGATATTGGATAAGGTCCGCGAGCAGACAGGGGTGGTGCCAGTTGCGGCAGAAAATCGCTTTCAGCACAGTTTCAGCCATATCTTTGCCGGTGGCTATGCCGCCGGCTACTACAGCTACAAGTGGGCAGAGGTATTATCTGCAGACGCCTTTTCACTGTTTGAACAGCAGGGGATATTCGACCCGCCAACCGGGGAACGATTTCTGCATTCTATTCTTGAACAGGGGGGCAGCCGCGATGCCCTGGATTTGTTCACGGAGTTTCGCGGCCGGGAACCCGACATAGACGCGCTGCTGCGCCATTCGGGAATTGAGTAACCACGGGATGCCAACCATGCAGTGCAGGACAAACAATGCAATCAGGTAGCAAGCCTTCACCCAAGGCGGAGAAAAGACGTTTTATTGCCGGCGCCGTGTGCCCCAAATGTGGCGAGATGGATAGGATCGTCAACTACAACCGGGGCCAGCGGAATTACCGGGAATGTGTCGCCTGCGGTTTCAAGGACGAAATCCGCCTGCAGTCATCCCCCCGGGAGCTGTCCACCCGGGTCAGCGAGCAGGCCCAGTCCGAGGATGCGGAAAGGCCGGTGAGATTTATTCAGCCACCCAAAAAGCCTTAGGGCAAGTTCACACTAACTGTGCTTAGAAAACTATCACTATTGGGGCTGGCGGCCTTGTTACTTATAGTGGGCCTGGCCACCCGGCAGTACTGGCAGGATGCACAGCAGGAACGCCGCCAACAGGTGGCCCACCTGCTGTCCCGCTGCGTCAACGCTGGCCTGTTGTCCCTGTTTAATCTGCAGGCCAACAACTGGCAGCGGCGGCCTGCCTTCTACCGCGCCGAGAGCGCGAGACTGTTGCGCGACACAACGGCGCTGCCGTCGAAAGCCCTGCGTGGAAGGCACTTCCCGGAGTGGCGCGAAGCGGTGCGCTTATGTGAACGACTAACGCTGAACAGCAATACCCAGCACACCACCATTTTTGCTCCCCTGGGTGATTTCGCGGCTGCGGACCTGCGCGCTGCACACTTGCTGGGAAGCCCCCAGGCTCTGAGCAATGCCAAGCATATCACCGAGCGCTTATACACTGCCGCAGAGGCTGCGGACAATTATCTGTTACACCTGCGCGCAGATATCCGCGACAAGATCGCAACCAGCAGCCTGAGCCCCGGGACTCAGCAACTGGTGGAGTCCACCATCAACACCGAGGCTCTGGACAATTATCGCTCCGGCAACTTTTCCACCACTCAGGTCAGAGCACAGATCAGGCGCGTGCAGGCTTATCTGCAGCTTTTAACCGACAACCCGCGCGGCTATACCATCAGAAATGGCGGACTGTATTTTCACGACAGCCAGTTGCAACTGCGGGTGGACCGCCTGAACAAAGCAATAATCCAGGGACAGGGGCCATTTATGGCCAACTGGACACAGATAGTGCAATACCAGCAAATGGCGGTGAATTTTTAATCTGGCCCTAGCAGGCTGTTGAAATTCGAAGAATTTCGACGCCTGGTACCGGAATATGGATGTTCCGGCAAAATCGGCGACGGCTAAGTCGTTGATTTTGGGAGAAAAGTGAAAATCACATTTTTCGCTTTTCGTGTGTTGCAAAAGGCAGGATGCCTTTTGCAACAACCTGCTAGGAATAAAACCCACTGCCGATTCTTTTGTTCTTGGCGTATCCACTGTCAGATTTGCAATGTTAAATCCAGGACTTTGTCGCTGAATAGCGCTGAAAATAAATCAGCAGACCTGCAGAGCGGGCAGTCATCCACAAAAAAAGACTGAACCAGATACCGTGATTCGCCCAGGAGCGGGTCAGCCACCAGGCGGGGAAAAAAACCAGCACAGTGGCGACGAACATGGTGTTGCGCATGTCCCGGCTTTTTCCCGCGCCGATAAAAACCCCATCCAACTGGTAGCTCCACACCGCCAACAGCGGCAGGGCGCACAACCACCAGTAGACACGCCCCGCCTGCTCCAGCACCTCGGGCATATCCGTGAACAGGGAGAGGATCAGCGGCTGACCGAGGACCAATATGAAGCTGAAACCGGCGGCGGTAACCAGGGCACAGAGTCCGGCGGCGCGCACAGTGGTGGAAAAAAGGTGCGGGGATTTTTTCGCTACAGATTCCCCCACCAAAGCCTCTGTGGCATGGGCGAATCCGTCCAGGGCGTAGGAGGTCATCATCAGCAGTTGAATCAGGATCGCATTGGCGGCCAGTACCCTGTCACCCAGAGCCGCACCCTGGGCGGTAAAGAAAGTCAGGGTCAGCAATAGCAGGCAGGTACGTAAGAACAGGTCGGAATTGATGCGCAGCAACTCAAGCCACGGAGCCGGCTCGCGCAATGGTGAAAAACTCTGCCGCCACAGCCCTCCCCACAACCGGCCCAGCAAGCCCGGGTCAACCCTACGCAACAGTGCGAAGCCCATTGCCAGCGCGGCGGTGTCCGCACACAGGGTTGCCAGGGCGGCACCCCTGGCACCCAAACCCAGGCCGACAATCAAAAGAAAGTCCAGAGCAATGTTGAGCAGGTTGGCGGCCAGCAGGATAAACAGCGGCGCGCGGCTGTCCTGACGGCCGATAAAAAATCCCAGCAGGGCGAAGTTGGCCAGCGCCAGAGGCGCGCTCAACAGGCGGATCTGCAGATAAATCAGTGCTTGTGGCCGGGCCTCGGCACTGGCATTCATCCAATCGACGATATGGCCGAGCAGGGGCCAGACCAACAGAATCAAACCCAACCCCAGCGCCACCGCCAGACAGAGGGCGCGCAGCAGCCACAGTTCGCCGCCCTCCCGGCTGCGCGCCACCAGTCCGGTGGTCCCCATGCGCAGAAAACCGAATGCCCACAGCAGCATCGACATGATACTGGCGCCAATCGCCACTCCAGAAAGATATTCCGGAGAGGAGAGATGACCTAGGATTGCCGTGTCAACCGCACCCAGCAAGGGTAGCGAAATATTGCTCAAAATCATCGGCCAGGCGAGTCTCCAGACCCGTCCATAAGCCGTGTTACAGCTTTGTGTCGACGTCATTGCAGGGCAACTTAAACTGGCGGTTCAATTGACTTTTTAGCGGTGGTATGTTTCTGTTGTCCCCGCAGTAGATGCGACAATAAGACACAGGTTGTTGGTTGTACCTTCCGGACGACGACATCTGAAGTAAAAATCTTTGCATAGAAGAATAACAAGTTGCACTGATGGCAGTATCGCGAAGTATCGGCAGCGTGCCCAGACTTTGCTCAGTGCAAGTGGTCTTGTATTACTACAGAATGTCCACAATTTTTGTGTGGAAACACCGTGCACCCCCCGGGTCGCGCGGCAGTCCAGTTATCCGTGACAGCCGACGGCTGAGATAAAAACAAATACACGGAGATTTGTAGGCGATGTTGAGAGGCTTCAATCGGCTGTTCGCCTTGCTGGCCACTTCGGTGCTGGCCCAATCCGCACTGGCGGAAAACTCGGGTTCCCAGCGCTGGGAAGTCAATATGACCCAGGGGGTAACCGGGATTGCCCGGACCATCTACGATCTGCACATGCTGATCTTCTGGATCTGCGTGGCGATCGGCGTTGTGGTGTTCGGGGTGATGTTCTACAGCATGTGGCGTCACCGCAAGAGCAAGGGCTATAAAGCGGCACAGTTTCACGAGAGCACCGCCGTGGAGCTGGTATGGACTATTGTGCCATTCGTTATTCTTGTGCTGATGGCCATACCCGCGACCAAAACCCTGTACGATATCTACGATACCAAGGAAGCCGATCTGGATATCATGATTACCGGTTACCAGTGGAAGTGGAAATACGACTATCTGGGTTCCGATGTCTCCTTCTTCTCCAACATCTCCACCCCCCGGGCGCAGATCGACAACCAGCTGCCCAAAGGCGAAAACTACCTGCTGGAGGTGGACGAGCCACTGGTGGTACCGATCAATAAAAAAGTACGCTTCCTGATTACCGCCAACGACGTAATCCACGCCTGGTGGGTACCGGCCCTGGCGGTCAAGAAAGACGCGATTCCCGGATTTATCAACGAGTCCTGGACCCGCATTGAGGAGCCCGGCATCTACCGGGGCCAGTGCGCCGAGCTCTGCGGCAAGGACCACGGCTTTATGCCCATCGTGGTCAAGGCGGTGCCCCAGGCGGAGTACGATGCCTGGCTGGAGGAGCGGGCGGCAAGCGCGGCCAAAGTGCGCCAGCTCACCCAGCAGACCTTCAGTTTCGACGAACTGATGGCGCGCGGTCAGGACGTATACAACGTCAACTGTGCCGCCTGCCACCAGCCAAATGGCCAGGGGGTGCCCCCCACTTTCCCCGCCATTGCCGGCTCCAAAATAGCCACCGGCCCCCTGGACGACCATCTGAGTATGGTGGTTGATGGTTCGCCCACCAACCCAGCCATGCAGGCGTTTGGTCCACAGCTTTCCGAGGTGGACCTGGCTGCGGTGATCACCTACCAGCGCAATGCCTTCGGCAACGACATGGGCGACACCGTGCAGCCCATCGACATTCTCAATTTCAAGAATAAGCAGTAGGAGTCAGTCATGGCACACGGTCCGCAACCCGGATTCAAGCGGTGGCTCTACACCACCAACCACAAAGATATAGGCACCATGTACCTCTGGTTCAGCTTTGCCATGTTCCTGCTGGGCGGGTGTATGGCACTGGTGATCCGCGCTGAACTGTTCGAACCCGGCCTGCAGATAGTGCAGCCGGAATTCTTCAATCAGATGACCACCATGCACGGCCTGATCATGGTGTTCGGCGCAGTGATGCCGGCCTTTGTCGGCCTCGCCAACTGGATGATTCCGATGATGATCGGCGCTCCGGACATGGCGCTGCCGCGCATGAACAACTGGAGCTTCTGGATTCTGCCTTTTGCTTTCACCATGCTGACCTCGACCCTGCTGATGGAAGGGGGTGCGCCCAACTTTGGCTGGACTTTCTATGCACCGCTGTCCACCGAGTATGCGCCGCCCAGCGTCACCTTTTTTATTTTTTCCATCCATATCATGGGGGCCTCATCCATCATGGGGGCCATCAACATCATCGCCACCATCCTCAACATGCGCGCTCCGGGCATGACCCTGATGAAGATGCCGCTGTTCGTGTGGACCTGGCTGATTACCGCCTACCTGCTTATTGCCGTGATGCCGGTGCTGGCGGGTGTGGTGACCATGATGCTGATGGATATCCACTTCGGCACCAGCTTCTTCAGCGCGGCCGGCGGCGGTGACCCTGTGCTGTTCCAGCACGTTTTTTGGTTCTTCGGCCACCCGGAGGTGTACATCATGATTCTACCGGCATTCGGCATTGTGTCGGCGATAATCCCCACCTTCGCCCGCAAGTCGCTGTTCGGTTACAGCTCCATGGTATACGCGACGGCATCCATCGCCTTTTTGAGCTTTATTGTGTGGGCGCACCATATGTTCACCGTGGGCATGCCTATCGCCGGCGAGCTGTTCTTCATGTACGCAACCCTGCTGATTGCGGTACCCACCGGGGTGAAAGTGTTCAACTGGGTAACCACAATGTTCCGCGGCGCCATGACCTTCGAAACGCCGATGCTGTTCGCTGTAGCCTTCGTGATCCTGTTCACGATCGGCGGTTTCTCAGGGCTGATGCTGGCGATAGCACCGGCGGATTTCCAGTATCACGACACTTATTTCGTGGTTGCGCATTTCCACTACGTACTGGTGCCCGGTGCCATTTTCTCCATCACTGCGGCGGTTTACTACTGGCTGCCCAAATGGTGCGGCAACATGTACAACGAAACCATGGGCAAGGTACATTTTTGGCTGGCGTTTATCGGCCTCAATCTGACCTTTTTTCCCATGCACTTCGTCGGCCTCGCGGGTATGCCGCGCCGCATACCGGACTACGCCCTGCAATTTGCAGATTTCAACCAGATCGCCAGTATCGGGGCCTTCCTGTTCGGCGCCGCCCAGCTGGTGTTCCTGTTCAATGTGATTCGCACCATCCAGGGGGGCAGAAAAGCCACTGCGGAAGTGTGGGATAACCCCCAGGGCCTGGAGTGGACACTGCCGTCGCCAGCGCCCTACCACACTTTCAGCACACCTCCGGCAGTGCGGTAACTGAGTTTCGCGGCAATGGTCTGGAACGACAATACAAAAATTACTGCAAAGCTGCTGGCGCTCGCCGCCGGCATGCTGCTGTTTGCGATCTTTGTCATGCCGCCGCTTTACGACGCCTTTTGTGAAATTACCGGCCTCAACGGTAAGACCGGCGACAAGTACGAAGCCGTACCCGCCGCCGTCGATACCAGCAGGCTGGTAACTGTGCAGTTCGTCGCCACTAACAATGAAAATATGCCCTGGCAGTTCAAACCCAGCGTGGTTTCGATACAGGTACACCCAGGTGAGGCGAGGGACACAGTGTTTCTCGCCTACAACCCGACCGATCGAAAAATGATAAGCCAGGCGATCCCCAGTCTGATTCCGTTCAAGGCTGCGGCTTATTTTCACAAGACGGAGTGCTTCTGCTTCAATCAACAGGTATTGCAGGGCGGCGAGAGCGCTGAGCTTCCACTGCGCTTTATCGTCGACCCCGACCTGCCGCCGAGCGTCAACACCATCACACTTTCCTATACGCTATTCGACGTTACGGAAAAGATTTCTGACAATCATGCACTCAATAACAACAATACCGGCTCCCAGCGAGAGGGATAATAATTATGGCCAGTGAAAGCAGCTACTATGTGCCCGAGCAGTCCCGGCTGCCAATATTCGCCACCATCGGTCTTTTTCTGATAGCGTTCGGCGCCGCCAACTGGATCAATGGTGGCAGTTCATTTATTTTCTATACTGGCTCCCTGGCTCTGGCTGCAGTGCTGTGGTTCTGGTTCGCTGCGGTGATCCGCGAAAACATGGCCGGACTGAACAGCGACCAGCTGAAGCGCTCCTACGTGTGGGGCATGGGCTGGTTCATCTTCTCCGAAGTGATGTTTTTCGGTGCCTTCTTCGGCGCCCTCTACTATATCCGCAACTTCACTCTGCCGTGGCTGGGTGGGGAAGGGGAGCTGGGCTCATCGAATATGCTCTGGGAGGGTTTCGAAAACACCTGGCCCCTATTGGTGACCCCGGATGCGGCCGTACACGGCGACGCCGCCAAAGTCACAGGCCCCAGGGACATCATCGATCCCTGGCACCTGCCGCTGCTGAATACCCTGATACTGCTGGCCTCCAGCGTTACCGTGCACATCGCCCATGTGTTTTTGAAGAAAAACAAGCGCACCGCCTTCAACCTGTGGCTGGGGCTCACCGTCGTACTGGGCGCAGTGTTCCTGTATTTTCAAGCGGTTGAGTACTATGAAGCCTATCAGCACCTGGGGCTGACGTTGGAATCGGGCATCTACGGCACCACCTTCTTTATGCTGACCGGCTTCCACGGCGCCCACGTCACCCTCGGCACCATCATGTTGCTGATTATGTTGCTGCGCTCTGTAATCGCCCACCATTTCAAGCCGGACGACCATTTCGGGTTCGAAGCGGCCAGCTGGTACTGGCACTTTGTGGATGTGGTCTGGGTAGGACTGTTTATTTTCGTCTACGTACTGGGGGCCTGACCCGGGGGCGCGGGGTATCCCAGCCTGCGCCCGGTGATTGCGATATCAGTTCCCGGGCCCGCCGGGTCAACTCAGTATTTGTTGGCCCAGGGCGCGGTGTTTGACAGGATGCCGCTGTCCAGGCCATACCAGATCGCCAGCAGCAGCATCGCCGCGAGGGAGATACGAATACCTAAAGCGTATAGGGTGCGCTTGGATTCCGGTGCGCCCATGTCGCGCAGCAGGAAAAACAAAGCACTGGTCAGGCTGGCCAGCACCGCAAGAAACAACAGGACAATAACGACTTTCAGCCACATATTTTATTCGCCATTGGAAGTGGGGCCTGCTTGCAGGCGAAAATCGCCATGACAGCACAAAGCAATTCCGTGCAGTCCGGAACAGCCCGCAGTGTAGCACTGATTCGCAGCTGGCCGCTCACCCTCTTCTGTGGCCTCCTGCTGCCACTGCTGTTGTCCCTGGGCTTCTGGCAGCTGGACCGGGCCGGGCAGAAGGCGGCGATGGTCGCAGCCCTGGATGCCCGCCTGTCCGCCCAGCCAGTGGCGCCTGAAAAACTGCCAAAGCTGGAGCGCTATGTCCCCCTGCGCCTGTTGGGTTACTACACGGATGAGCTGTTTTATCTGGACAATCGCACGCGCAGTGGCAGAGTCGGGTATGAGATTGTGCAGGTGTTTGTATCCGCCGGCCAGCGCTGGTTGATCAATCGGGGCTGGGTGGAGGCCACAAACAGTCGTCAGCGGTTGCCGCAGGTATCGTCACCAATGGCCGCCAAGGTGATCACCGGTTTCCTGTACCCCTTGCCGGAAGCGCTGGCCCGAAGCGCAGATGAAAGCGCCAAACCCCAGCAGCGAATCCAGTCCCTGGATACCGGCCTGGGCACCGCTTTGGGCCTGCAACATCCACACTGGTCGGTGCGCCTGAGCGCGGATTCGGATACTGCACTGGTTACCGACTGGAAGATGATAAACAGTCCGCCGGAGCGCCACCGGGCCTATGCATTTCAGTGGTTCGCAATGGCCGCAGCTCTGGTATTGTTGTGGCTGGCTGCCGCTACTCGTATCCTGCAAAGGCTGCGAGTGCGCCGGGTGCAACGACAATAACGAATAACTGTAGAGGTAGACAGTCGTGAACGAGATCCCCGATACCACCACAAACAACCCGGAAGCCGCCGCCGAGCAGAGGAGTTGGTTCGGCCGTATGCAGGGGGTTTCGGTCATTGCCTCAGTGGTATTGCCCATCGCAGCCGCCTATCTGGTGTACCACACGGGCGTGGGCATGCCTCAAAATACCATCAACGAAGGCGACCTGTTGCACCCCGCAGTAGACCTCTCCCTGTTGCCCATGCGGGAGCGGGGCGCCGAACCGGTACAGCTGACCGGCGAACCGGTCAAGTGGCGCTACCTGATTTTTTCCGACCGGGACTGCGGCAGCGACTGTGAGAAACTGCTCTATACTAGCCGCCAGGTCCATATCCGGCTGGGTGAAAAGGCGGATCGCGTGGAGCGTATGCTCGTCACCAGTGCCCCCCTGCCCGCAGACCAACTGCAGATCCTCTCGGAACAGCACCCACGGCTGCGCTTTATGGTGGTGCCGCCGGAGGAACTTGCCCGCCTCCAGAACGACACCGGGGTATTGAACCGGAACCAGTCTGAGGCACTGCTGGTGGACCAGGCGGGTTTCGCCATGATGGCGTATGACAACCATCACACGGGAAACCAGATCCTCAAGGACATTAAGCGCCTGCTGAAGTACTCCTATGAGCAGTAAACGGAGACAGACATGCGAAAATTTTCCATAGGCCCCGACGAAGGTGCAGCGCATACAGACTGGCGCCTGCGGCTGGCACTCGCGGGCTGCGTGCTCACCCTGGTGGTGGTGGTGCTAGGGGCCTTCACCCGCCTGGTGGATGCGGGTCTCGGCTGTCCGGACTGGCCCGGGTGCTATGGCCAGCTGACCTGGCCCAGCGAGGCCCACGAAATCCAGCAGGCCAACGCCGCCTATCCCGACACACCGGTGGAGACCGACAAGACCTGGCCGGAAATGGTGCACAGGTATTTTGCCGGCCTGCTGCTGTTGCTGGTGTTCGGCCTCACCATACTGACCTGGCGCCGCCGCGGACAGCGCGCTTTTATCCAGGTACACATACTGCTGGCCCTGGTCCTGCTGCAAGCGGCATTTGGCATGTGGACAGTGACGCTGAAGCTGTGGCCGCAGGTTGTCACAGCCCATCTGCTGGGCGGCATGGCGATACTGTCGATGTTGTGGCTTCTCGCCGAGCGGCTGCGCAACCGGGGGCGCAGTATTCCCGTGCAGGAATACCGTCTGCTGCAGAAACTCAGACCATTGGCCTTCATCACCGTGGGAGCCGTGATTGTGCAGATAGCACTGGGAGGCTGGACCAGCTCCAACTACGCCGCCCTGGCTTGCGCCGACTTTCCCACCTGTCACGGCCAGTGGTGGCCGCCGATGGATTTTCGCGAGGGCTTCAATATTGCCCAACGGATTGGCCCCAACTATCTCGGTGGCGCTCTGGAGAGTGACGCGCGAACCGCTATTCACGTCACCCACCGCATCGGTGCCCTGGTCGTCACTATCCTGGTCCTGAGCCTGGCCGCTCTGGCCTGGCGTGCCGGCTCCAGGCGCTGGGCCCTGGGACTGGCGGCGGTGCTGGCGCTACAGGTCTCGCTGGGGATCGCCAACGTGGTCATGTTCCTACCGCTGCCCATAGCGGTGGCCCACAACGCCGGAGCCGCGCTGCTGTTACTGGGGCTCCTGACTTTCTGCTACCGTATCCAGACAGCGCAACCCCGGCGATAAAAATAACAAAGAGGTGAACCCATGACCGCACAAACCCCAAGCCTGAGCACAGCCGGATGGCGCGACTACTACGAGCTCACCAAACCACGCGTGGTGATGCTGATGATTCTCACCTCGGTGATCGGCATGTTGCTGGCGGTACCGGGTATGGTGCCCATGGATGTACTGCTGCTGGGCAATCTGGGTATCGCCCTCTGTGCCGGCAGTGCCGCGGCAGTCAATCACCTGGTGGACCGCCATATCGACCTGAAGATGGCCCGTACGCACAACAGGCCCATTGCCCGGGGGCGGGTGGAGCCGCACAAGGCACTGCTGTTCGCACTGCTGCTGGGCTGTGCCGGCATGACCATCCTGATTACCTTTATCAACCCGCTCACGGCCTGGCTGACGCTGGCCTCACTGCTCGGCTATGCCGTTGTTTACACCATGTTTCTCAAGCGGGCAACGCCGCAGAATATCGTCATCGGCGGCATCGCCGGCGCGGCGCCACCGCTACTCGGCTGGGTGGCGGTAACGGGGGACTGGCACGGCCACGGACTTCTGCTGGTGTTGATTATTTTCGCCTGGACACCCCCGCATTTCTGGGCCCTGGCGGTGCACCGGCGCGACGACTACGCCAATGCGGATATTCCAATGTTGCCGGTGACTCACGGCGTCGCCTATACCAAACTGCACATACTGCTCTATACCTTTGTCCTGTTTGCCGTCACCCTGCTGCCGTTTGCCACCGGTATGCTGGGCTGGCTGTACCTGCTGGGCGCAGTAGTGCTGGGTATCGGCTTTATTTACTGGGCAATCGAAATGCTGCGCGACAAAAATCCCGATGCGGGCATGGAGACCTTTCGCTACTCGATTATTTATTTGATGGCGCTTTTCTGCATTATGTTACTGGACCACTATCTAATCGCGGTATAAATCATGGCTGGACACGCTTCCCCGGAAAAAACCCCAAGCCAGCGGCGGGGTATCCTTATCACTGTAGCGGTGCTGGTGCTATTTATGCTGGCCGTCCTGGCCGGGTTTATCAACAAACTGAACCAACCGCGCGTGATTTCTGACTCCGAACTGCGGCTCAACGGCGCCATCAAACTGGAGCGCCCCCGCATCCTGGAAAACTTTGAGCTGCTCTCCGATACTGGTGACGTTTTTCAAACCCGCGACTTTGCCGGCCGTTGGACACTGGTGTTCTTCGGCTTCACCCACTGCCCCGATATCTGTCCCACCACCATGGCGACGCTGAATAATTTCTACCGCGGCCTGGATGAGAAGACCCGCACCGATACCGACATCCTTCTGGTTTCCGTCGACCCCAAGCGCGATACCCCGGAAAAACTGGGGGATTATGTACGTTATTTCCATCAGGACTTTCGCGGCATCACGGGGGATTTTTTGCAGTTGAAGCGTTTCGCCAACCAGCTCAATGTACCCTTCAACAAGGTGCCACTGGAAAATGGCGACTACACCCTGGATCACGGCTCACAGGTTGTTTTGATCAATCCCCGCGGGCACTACCACGGTTTTTTCAAGGCGCCCCTGGATCCGGCAAAAATGAAGCTCACCTATGGTTCCATTCGCGCGACCTTTAACGGCTAACTCCACTCCATAAAGCTCGCCAACGAGGCTATATTCAGGCAAGTAGCGATGGTAATTAGTAAAGTCTGTCACCAATAGGGATTATTGGGGATTTGACACGCTAGGCCGGTACTGAACTCTGCTCAGTACACATACACTGCCCCTGCACGCAATAAGTCGTTATTACTCTGATTACCATTGACCCCTGTGGCACTACTGTCTTCAAAAATGGCGCCAACGGCCAGGGTATTGCCATCAGCGCTCAGGTTGAGACTCTCACCGAAATATTCAAATCGATCCGTATTACTGGCTTTGAGGTAGGCTTGCTGGGCCCAGCTGCCTTCGCGACGATAAAAAAGATACACAGCACCGGCCCCACCGGCACTATTATTGAATTGATCGCCACCAATCCCTATGGCATTACTGTCTTCATCACTTGCGGTCACCGCCAAGATATTGCCATCCCCACTCAGACTGAGGGCGTGACCAAAGCGATCCCCTGTGTCCGTATTACTGGCCTTGACATAGGTTTGCTGTGACCAGGTGCCCGCGTTGCGGCTGAAGATATACACGGCACCGGCACTCTCGGCATCGTTATTGGACTGGTCGCTGCTGAGCCCGGTGGCGCTACTGTCTTCGCCCGGCGCCCCCACAGCCAAAGTATCGCCATCGCCACTGAGACTGAGAGCTCTACCAAAACCGTCGTGTGTATCGGTATTGCTGGCCTTGACATAGGCCTGCTGCACCCAGGTGCTGTCGCCGCGAATAAACAGATACACGGCGCCGGACCCGCTATCGTTATTGAGTTGATCGCCATCGACCCCGATGGCGTTGCTATCTTCACCTCTTGCCCACACGGCCAGGGTTTTGCCATCACCACTGAGGCTGAGACCAGCGCCGAAATGATCAAATGCTTCCGTATTGCTGGCCTTGACATAGGACTCTTGTTCCCAGGCTTCCTCACTGCGGCTAAACAAGTACACGGCACCAGCACCCTCGGCATCGTTATTGCTCTGGTCTCCGCCGACACCCACAGCGCTGCTGGACTCGAAAGGCGCTCCCACGGCGAGAATATTGCCATCAGCACTGAGGTGGACCGCTTCACCAAAGTTATCGTATCGGTCAGTATTGCTGGCTTTAATATAGGCTTGCTGTGACCATCTGCCCTGACGACGGTTAAAGACGTACACGGCACCGGAACTCCTAGCGTCGTTATTACTCTGGTCACCATCAACTCCGGTGGCACTACTGTCCTCACCAAAAGCCCCCACTGCCAGGGTATTGCCGTCGGCACTGAGGCTGAGGCTCTCTCCAAAGATGTCGTATACGTCGATACTACTGGCCTTGAGATAAGCCTCCTGGACCCAAATTCCTGTGCGGCGGCTAAACACATAGACGGCACCGGCGTGCTCAGCATCGTTCTTATCCTGGTCGCCACCAACCCCGGTGGCACTGCCGGCCTCATCAAATGCGCCCACGGCCAGGGTGCTACCATCGGCACTTAGGCTAAGGGCCGAGCCGAAGTGGTCCAACGGGTCGGGATTGCTGGCCTTAAAGTAACCGATGCTACCCACCAGGGTACCGCTGACTGAGAGGATCTCCGAATCGTTACAGGTTTCCTGTGCCTCCACACCCTTACAGGCTTGGAGGATATATTGTGCATTGGCGCGGGCATAGAGAGGGACTTCCAACACGAGGGTCTGAATACCCTGCCCAACCTCTGTACCAGCCGGGCTAAAACCGGAACGCCCATCGGGGTTTTCCAGCAATCGGTAATGGGTAGCGCCCTCAGCATCAATCCAGTCAAAGCGGAAGCGCTTGACGGCCTCGAAGCGCAGGGTGACACCTTGAGGCAGGCCCAGTTTTGGCTCCTCATTACCAACACTCTCGCTGTTGCCCTCATCCACATCAGAACTGTTAGAGCCGGATCCGCTACACGCGGCGATGAGCGACATGGCTATGGCCACCACAATGCCATATAAGAATTTTACATACACTGGTTATTATTCCGACATTAAAATACTTTAAAAGTAACCTGTTAATGAAAACTAGGAGATCCGAGAAAAGTAGCCAAACCGGCTCAGGAAGTGACCATCTGGCATCCGGTGCCAGAGGTAGGAGTAAACGGGAATATGGGTCTTACCCCACCGCAATAGGAAAACTAGCATCCGCCCTACAAATCTGTCAATGGTCGGGAAAATCCGCGGTAGTTTGGCCGATACCTTATCCAGTTTCTGACTCGTGCATTTTGCACAACAAATATTCGTGCCGGGTGGGATATAGCCGATCCAATAGGGCAAACTCAGCGTTTATTTATTCTTGGTGGTTTCAGTGATAATGCCAACCAGCCAAGTTTACGGTATGCTTCAGTTTATTTAGCTCTTATTTGATCTGGCCAAAACCACCCTTGGCGTTGGCGCCTCCCGGACCAAATTCGGCCTGTGGGTTTTTCCCGCCAAGTCTATTGTAATCAGAACTACCCGACCTTTGAGCCAAACTTCGGCGCCCGCCGTTTATCACAGGCTATGTACCTCTACTCGATATTCTGCACCTGCTCGCGCATCTGTTCGATCAGCACTTTTAGCTCCACCGCCGCCTGAGTGGTATCGGTCACCACAGACTTGGAAGACAGGGTGTTTGCCTCGCGGTTGAACTCCTGCATCAGGAAATCCAACCTGCGCCCGACAGTACCTCCAGCGGTCAGCACGCGCCGCGCTTCAGAGATGTGTGCCTCCAGCCGATCCAGTTCCTCATCGACATCGGTTTTCTGGGCAAGCAATACCACTTCCTGCTCCAGCCGGTCGGCATCCAGCTCGGCGACCATGTCATCCAGGCGGGCGCGCAATCTTTCCCGCTGGGCCTGCAGGATTTCCGGCAGCAACTGCCGCACCTTCTGTACCTGCTGTTCGACGCCGCTCAACCGGGCTTCGATAAACCGGCACAACTCCCGGCCTTCCCGTTCCCGGTTGGCACACAACTGGTCCAGTGCCTGCACAAATGCCTGCAGTACTGCCGCGGACCGCTGCTCGGGGTCGGTTTCCTGCTCGGCGATCACACCCGGCCACTGCAATATCTGGAGAGGATTGATCGATGCCGGTGGAGAGAGCTGTGCGGCAACACGCTCCGCTGCGTCCACCAGGGTGCTTACCAAGCCTTCATCGACCTGAAGACTCGCTACTTCACCGGCGTTGTTTTTGAGCGTCAGGCAGAGTTCCAGTTTGCCGCGACACAGTTGCTTGCGCAGCTTTTCCCGCAGTTGGGTTTCCAGTGGGCGCGCCGCTTCCGGCAGGCGAAAGTGCGGCTCCAGATAGCGGTGGTTGACGGAGCGCAGCTCCCAGATGGCGGTGCCGGTGGCGAAGCTCTGCTCGGCACGGCCAAAGCCCGTCATACTGCGCACCCGATTAGTGGCCATGGCCCCCGCCCTCCAACTTGCGTTCAGATGTGGCCGCGCATCATAGCACAGGCGCCGCAAACAGTTCTGGCCCGCCGCAGTGGCGGAGTATAATGACGCGCTTTAAGCCAGACTCTGAGGTGAATCATGCAGCGACCCAGTGGCCGCTTCGCCGCGCAATTGCGCTCTGTAAAGCTCACGCGCAACTATACCCGTCACGCGGAAGGTTCCGTGCTGGTTGAATTCGGTGATACCAAAGTGCTGTGCACCGCGTCGGTGGCGACTGAGGTGCCCCGTTTTCTGCGCGGCCAGGGCAGCGGCTGGATTACCGCCGAATACGGAATGCTGCCCCGCTCCACCGGCACGCGTATGGCACGCGAGGCGGCGCGGGGCAAACAGGGCGGTCGCACGGTGGAAATTCAGCGGTTGATCGGCCGCTCCCTGCGCGCGGCAGTGGACCTGGCACTACTGGGCGAGCACCAGATCACCGTGGATTGCGATGTGATCCAGGCGGACGGCGGTACGCGCACAGCGTCGATCACCGGGGCCTGCGTAGCCCTGGTGGATGCCTTGCGCCATATGCAGCGGGCAAAGCTGATCGAGACGGATCCGCTCAAACGCATGGTGGCCGCGGTCTCTGTGGGCATGGTTGCCGGCGAGGCGGTACTGGACCTGGACTACCCGGAGGACAGCGGAGCGGACACGGATATGAACCTGGTGATGGCAGACGATGGCGGCATTATCGAAATACAGGGCACCGCCGAGGGTGAACCCTTCGCCGAGCGTCAGCTGGCAGAGATGCTGGTGCTGGGCAAGGCGGGCATCGACGAGTTGATCGCCCTGCAACAGAAAGCGCTGGCCGAGTGAATCGGCTTGTGCGCCCGCCTTGTCTCACCTCACTTTGGCCTGACACGGCCTGGCAAGTCAGACCTCCAGGTCGTAATCCATAATCAGTGGCAGATGGCTGGAAAATTCGACGTTCTTGTTGATGGCACCATACTCGATACGGTTGCGCAGCGAGTGTGAGACTATCTGCATATCGGTGCGCCAGCCGTCACCCTCACCCACCTTGCCGCTGGGCCACCAGGTAAACTCATCGGCATCCTTCACCACTTTGCGAAAAGCGTCAATGTAGCCGACGTCGTTGAACAGCTGATCCATCCAGCGCTGCTCGTGGCGCATCAGGCCGGGGGTATCCTGGTGATCCTGCCAGTTCTGCACATCGGCGCGGCGATGCGCGATATTCCAGTTGCCACAAAAAATAAAATCGCGGCGCTTGCGGCTGATCTTGTTCAGGTGCGCCTGCATGTCGTCGAAAAACTGTACCTTCTTTTCCAGGGACGCCTCGTCATTGGCGAAGGGCGCCAGCAGCGATCCGACGCTCAGGCGCTCGAAGTCCGCCTGCAGGTAACGGCCGTACATGTCTTCGCCATTGGCAAACCCCATGCCGAAGATGATCGCTTTCGGCTGGGTGCGGGTATAAATCGCCACCCCGTTCAGGTGGGGTGTGCCGGAATCGAAAAAATAATCGTAGTAACCGTCCGGGTGGAAGATGGGGTGGTCCAGTTCCGGCTCCAGAGAACGCAGATCCTGCAGACAAATGATATCGGCGTCCTGATCCGCCAGCCAGTCGTACAGGCCACGCTGTGCCGCCTGGTGGATGCCGTCTACCGATAAACTCACTATTCGCATTATTAGCCCCTTACCAGCGGACTGTGTATGATTGCTAACATTATCTTCAGCACCTCGCCCACCAGGGTGCCTGCGGTGAGGTCTCCCTTCACCTTAGCCAATGGTTTTCAATTTTCCATGCAGCAGTATCAGCGCGACTTTATCCAACTGGCCCTGGATCACCAGGTGCTGAGCTTTGGCGATTTCATCCTGAAGTCCGGCCGCCGGAGTCCCTATTTTTTCAACGCCGGACACTTCCACACCGGAGCCGCCCTGTCCGCACTGGGGCAGGCTTACGCCGAAGCGATTATTGCCTCGGAAGTCGAGTTTGATGTCATTTTCGGGCCGGCCTACAAAGGGATACCGCTGGGTGCTGTAACCGCCGTGGCACTGGCGCGAAAAGGTGTAGATAAACCCTTCTGCTACAACCGCAAGGAGGCCAAGAATCACGGCGAAGGCGGAACCTTAGTGGGTGCGCCGCTAGTTGGCAAGGTTCTGATTATAGACGATGTGATCACCGCTGGCACTGCTGTGCGGGAAGTAATGCAGCTTATTGAAGCCCGGGATGCCCAGCCGGCCGCCGTGGTGATCGGTCTCAACCGCCAGGAGAAGGCCGGCGAGGACACACCACTGTCGGCCATTCAACAGGTAGAAAGGGAATACGGGGTACCGGTGCTCAGTATCGTACAGCTCGATCACATCATCAGCTATCTCGGCGAGGTGCTAGAGGACAGTGATACACTGCAGAGGGTTATCCGCTATCGAGAGCGCTATGGGGTTGGGGATTGAGAGAGGTTGCCAGACCCCCGGCATGTAAAAGAAAAAGTGAGAGATGCGATGAAAGCCGCACTAGCCACAATTGTCGCCATCACCCTGGCCGCAGCCAGCGCCTGGGCACGGGACAAGCAGCCCAACGAGTTAACCGGCAAGGTACTCTACCGCTATACCGATCAACAGGGCATACAGGTACTGGATCACCAGGTGCCGCCGCATCTGGTTGACCGCGGCTATGAGATTCTCAGCCTGTCGGGGCGGGTGCTCAAGGTGGTGCCACCGAAACCCAGCGGGGAGGCGCTGGCGGAGCAGCAGCGGCGGGAAGAGCAGGCGCAAGTGGACCGAGACCTGCTGCGGCGCTATACCAGTGTCGCGGACATTGAGAGCGCGCGTTCACGCAAGCTGGCCACAGTTGAGCAGGATATGGCAATCCTGGGCTCCAACATCGCCAGCCTGAAGCTGCAGATTGAGCGGGAGGAGACCGCCGCCGCCCGCGCTCAGCGCAATGGCGGCGCGGTTTCACCGGAACGCCGGGAGAGGATTGCCAGCTTGACCGAAGAGGTGGCGCTTTTGCAGGAGCGTGTGGCGCAGCGTGAGCAGGAGGCAGAGCGCATTGAGGCGGAGTTCGACCAGGCCGCGCGCCGCTATGGAGAAATCTCCCGCAACTGAATTAATCAGAGGTTCCCTGGCCTCCACACCACTAGCCGACGGCCCGGCCGTCTGCCCGGCGCTATCACTCTGCTCCCGCCTAACCCCGCTGCCCCACCAGTGCGGTATCGCGAAAAAAGCCCGCCACCAGCACCGGCCACTGCTCCGCCCAGTACTCCGTGGGTTTGCGCCTGAAGCCGCTGCGCACATACTGAACAATGCGGCCTTCGGCACTGGCCAGCAGAAGGTTGGCGGCGCCGCCCAGCGGTATGGATGGGCGCAGCTGCTCGCGCAGTTCCGCCTCCCGCAGGATCTGCTTGAGCTGGGTCTCCAAACGGTCGAAGAACTGCAGGATGCGTCCGTGCAGGCGTTCCGTTTCGCCGGTGAGCGCATCGCCGGTGAGCAGGCGGGTGATGCCGGGATTGCGCTCACAGAAGCCGAGCAGCAGCTGCAGAATTTTCTGGCAACGGCCGAGCGCCGAGGGCTCATCCTGGAGAATAAGGGAAACGCGGCTGAAAACCGTTTCCTCGATAAACTCGATCAACCCCTCAAACATCTTCGATTTGCTGGGAAAGTGACGGTAGAGTGCCGCCTCGGAAAAGCCCACTTCTTTTGCCAGCGCCGCAGTGGTGATGCGTGCGCCGGGGCTGGCCTCCAGCATATGGGCCAGAGCCTGCAGTATCTGCTGGCGTCGATTGATTTTGTCGCTCTTCATTAAGCCATCTTTATACCCGGAGGGAGCGCCGGGACTGTGTGTTTTTGTTGTTGCTCGCGGGCCGGACCACCCCCGCGTTTACTCCGGGCCCGGCTGAAAACTCTTCCATGGCGGGCGCGGGAATCCTAACGATTCATCGCGTTAGCTTCAATCGTTATGCCGGCACTACTATGAATGCGCTGTGTCGGTAATCAGCGTGCCCACGCCGGTATCGGTGAATATTTCCAGCAGCACCGCGTGGGGGACGCGCCCGTCGATAATATGGGCGGAAGTCACCCCGGATTTTACCGCATCCAGCGCACAGGCGATTTTCGGCAGCATGCCACCATAAATGGTGCCATCGGCGATCAGGGAGTCCACCTCCAGGGTGCTCAGGCCGGTAAGTACCGCACCATCCTTACTCTGCAGGCCCGCCACATTGGTCAGCAGCATCAGTTTTTCCGCGCCGAGATACTCGGCTATCTTACCGGCCACCAGATCGGCGTTGATATTGTAGGAACTGCCGTCACTCCCCACCCCGATGGGAGCGATCACAGGGATAAAATCTCCGCGGAGCAACATGTCGATCACATCGGTATTGACGCTCTCCACTTCCCCCACATGACCGATGTCGATAATTTCCGAGGCGTGCAGGCCGGCGGCGGCGTTGCTTGTGGTCAGTTTTCTCGCCCTGATCAACAGGCCGTCCTTGCCGGTGACGCCAACCGCTCGGCCGCCGTTGTTGTTGATCAAATTGACGATCTGCTTGTTGACCGTACCCCCCAGCACCATTTCCACTACATCCATGGTTTCGCTGTCTGTCACCCGCATGCCGTCCACAAAGCGGGTCTCGATATTGAGTTTCTTCAGCAGACCGGCGATCTGGGGCCCACCTCCGTGCACCACCACGGGATTCATACCCACCAGTTTCATCAGAATGATGTCGCGGGCGAAACCGTTTTGCAGCGCCTCATCCACCATGGCGTTACCGCCAAATTTGACCACCACGGTTTTACCGGTAAAGCGCTGAATATATGGCAGCGCCTCGTTGAGTACCTGGGCGATGCGCAGTGCGGACTTCTGGTCCAGGGACATGCTGTAATTCCTCGTTTACACAATTGTCACGCCGAGGCCGAAAGGTCGGGGACAACTTTCTTTAACTGTTCCATTATCCGCGAACGGATACTCTGCAGGGCGGCATCGCTCTCCGCCTCGAAGCGCAACGTGAGGGCGGCGCCGGTATTGGAGGCGCGCACCAGGCCCCAGCCATCGGCATATTCTATCCGCAGTCCATCCAACGTATTGATATCCGCGCCGGGGAAGTCGCCGGTCTCGCGCAGTCGCTCGACCAGTGCAAACTTCTCCTCCTCTTTCACCGGCAGGAGAATTTCCGGGGTGCTCGCCAGTTGTGGCAGGGAATCGAGAAGCTCGTCCAGGCTCTGCTCGCGCAGCGCCATAATCTCCAGAATGCGCGCCGCCGCGTAGATCCCATCATCAAAGCCGAACCAGCGATCCACTATAAAGATATGCCCCGACAACTCGCCGCCGAGGACAGCGCCGGTCTCCAGTATCTTGGTTTTCATCGGCGCATGGCCGGTCTTCCACATAACGGGGCGGCCACCATACTGGCTGACCAGCTCACCCAGGGCGCGGCTGCTTTTTACATCAAACACGATATCGGCACCGGGGTTGCGCACCAGTACATCGCGGGCCAACAGCATCACCAGCTGATCCGGCCAGGCGATGCGGCCGGACGCGGTGATCAGCGTCACACGATCTCCATCACCGTCCAGCGCCACCCCCAGATCGGCGCCGGCCTCTTTCACCTTATCGGTCAGGGCGCGCAGATTTTCCGGGCGCGAGGGATCGGGAGCGTGATTGGGAAAGTCGCCATCGACAGAGCAGAACAGCGGCGTGACGGCGCAGCCCAGTTGCTGAAACAGTCGCGGCGCCAGTACAGAGGTAGCGCCGTTTCCGGCATCCACCACCAGACGCGGCTGGCCCGCCAGGGCCACGCCGTTGCAGATCTCGTCGATGTAATCAGCGCTGACATCCTGTTCCCGATGGCTTCCCCGGCCTTTTTTGAACGGGCCCTGCCGCATCAATTTGTGCAGCTGCTGCAATTTTTGTCCCGACAGGGGACGCCCGCGCAGCAGAACCTTAAAACCGTTGTACTCGGCGGGATTGTGGCTCGCGGTAACCACAACCCCGCTACTGGTGTTTTTGCCTTTGGCGCAGGCATAGTAAAGCAGTGGTGACGGCACCATCCCGAGATCGACGCTGTTGCAGCCACTGTCGAGGATACCCTCGTTCAGACAATTGGCGAGCAGTGCACTGCTGTTGCGGCCGTCCCGACCCACCAGAAGTATCTTTTCTCCGGCGTGTTGGGCCAAGGTGCCCAGGGCAACACCCAGTTGATAGGCGAAGGGCTCATCGATTTCCGCACCGGCGATGCCGCGGATATCGTAGGCGCGAAACACATGCGGCGGAAATTCAGGCGCAGCCAGGGACTCCGGTGCAGGGGTATCGGCTTCGCTCTGTTGCCCCGCCCGCGGCGCCGGCGGCGCGGCTGCGGCAAACACCGCGGCCTCGTCGCCATCGGCCTCCTCCGGAGGCTCGCGACTAATACTGCCGGGGCTCTTTCTGTTATCCCTCTGACGCCACGGCGCGGAAATGTTGCGCGGCAGGTAGCGCACCAGCAACACCAGCGTAATCACCAGGCCAACAAGCGCGCCCAGGTACACCCATCTGGAAGAGCTGCCCTGTTCACTGACAAACTGTGCCGACGGGCTAAACCCCAGCTTGAGGTAGCTGCCGGTCACTTTGGCGCTGCCCCGCACCCTATCGCCCCCGCCACTGCGCCAGAGCGACTGCGGCGGCCCGCCGTCAAACTGCTGGGTCAGCACCAGCCCGCCCAGCGCGCTATCGAAGGCGGGCAGGTCCGCCGCGAAGCTGGCCAGGTCCTCCGTCACCAGCAGTGCGCCCTGGTCAGTGGCCACCACCTGGTGCAGCTGCCAGCCGTCGTCGTCCCCGGTGCGCAAAAACTCCACCCGCTGGTCGGATCCGTCCAGCCCGCGCTTGAGCAGATCCACCAGTGCAAAGTTCAGTTGCGGCCCAGCACCGGCACCCACACGAATATCCGCCACGGCAAAAAACTGCGCAGTGGCATTGGTGGGCATGGCGGGGCTTCCTTCCAGTGCCACGGAGCGAAACTCAGAACCCGGCAGTTTGCGCAAATCCTGTGCACGGCGGTGGAGGATTTGCCCCAGCTGTCCCGCATGCCGGTCCACCAACGCCTGAGCGGCAGTATCCACGGCGGCGATACTGCGCGGCGTCACCACTTCCCGGGCGATAAAAAAAGCTCCCCCCAGCCAGACGATACACGCCAGCAGCGCAGGCAATGCCAGGCCCTGGTGAAACGGGGACAATGGTCGATCCTTGTTGGGGGGGGTCACAGAAACTTCACCATCACAGGTTGTTATTCTTGCACGGCTCTGCTGGCGATAACGGTGATCAGCCGGTCGGCAAGTTCCGTTTTGAGTGCCGAAGGCAGAGTTTCACAGCCGTTGGCGTCGATCACCGTGACGCTGTTGCGGTCGCTGTCGAACCCGCCATCCGCAGCACTGACATCGTTGGCCACGATCAGATCGAGCCCTTTGCGCTGCAACTTGCCGCGCGCATGTTCCAGCAGCTTCTCCGTCTCCGCAGCAAATCCGACCGTAAAGGGCCGCAACTTACGGCGCGCGGCGATAGCCGCCACAATATCCGGATTCTTTACCAGCGTCAGGCGGTCTTCATCCCTGCTATCACTTTTCTTTATCTTCTGCTCGGCGACCTGCGCCGGGCGGAAATCGGCCACCGCGGCGGCGGCGATAAAAATATCACATGCATCTGCGGCCTCTTCCGCCGCATCGCGCATCTCCAGGGCATTGGTCACATCGATGCGTTTCACTCCGGTGGGCGTCGCGAGGGCTACAGGACCAGCGATCAGTGTCACTTCCGCACCGGCCCTCTGCGCCGCCGCCGCCAGCGCGAAACCCATTTTGCCGGAACTGCGATTGCTGATGTAGCGCACCGGGTCCAGCGCCTCGCGCGTGGGGCCGGCGGTAACCACAACACGCCGCGAAGCCAGCAGCTGCCGGTTGCCAAACAGCCGCTCGACCCGCCGCACCAGTTCATCGGGTTCCAGCATGCGCCCGGGTCCAATCTCGCCACAGGCCTGGCTGCCGGCCGCCGGGCCCCAGATATGGGTGGCGCGACTGCGCAGCCTGTCAACATTGGCGGTGGTGGCATCGTGGTGCCACATAACCTGATTCATGGCCGGTGCCACCGCCAATGGCGCCTGGCTGGCGAGACACAGGGTGGTGAGCAGGTCATCCGCCAAACCGGCGGCCAGCTTCCCCAGCAACTGTGCACTGGCGGGGGCAATGAGGATCAGCCCGGCCCACCTGGCCAGCTCTATGTGGCCCATGGCAGCCTCAGCCGCCGGGTCCAGCAGGTCGCTGTGCACCGGGTTGCCGGAAAGGGCCTGAAACGTCAGCGGCCGGATGAATTCCTGCGCCCCCCTGGTCATAACAACGCGTACATCCGCGCCTCTTTCCCGCAGGCGGCGCACCAGGTCAGCGCTCTTGTAGGCGGCTATACCACCACTGATTCCCAGCACTATGCGTTTGTCGGTCAGGGCGGACATGGGGCTGTTTCCGTGGCAGTGGTTTCAAACTAAGGCGAGCAGGTAAGATTAGCATTGATGCGCCTTGTCGTAGAAGGCAGAGCTGATCAACGATCTGGAAAAGAGCTGGGGGAGGCGTCCATGGCGATCACCGACTGGCCGATAGAGGAGCGCCCGCGGGAGAAACTGCTGGCGCGGGGGGCGGGCGCCCTGTCAGATGCGGAGCTGCTGGCTATTTTTCTGCGCACCGGCCTGCCGGGTGTGTCCGCGGTGGATCTGGCGCGCCGGCTGCTGGCGGATTTTGGCGGCCTGCGGCCGCTGCTGGAGGCCCAGCGGCGCGAGTTCTGCGCGGCCAAGGGCCTCGGGGATGCCAAGTTTGTGCAGCTGCAGGCGATACTGGAGATGGCGCGGCGGCATTTGGCGGCGTCGCTGCAACGGGGTAACGCACTGTCCAGGCCCGATGCGGTACGCGACTTCCTGGCGGCGCAACTGCGCCACCGCCAGCGCGAAGTCTTCTGCTGTCTCTACCTCGACAGTAAACACCGGGTGATTGCGTTTGAGGAACTGTTCGAAGGCACCCTGGATGCGGCCAGTGTCTATCCCCGGGAGGTGGTGCAGGCGGCCCTGCTGCGGGGCGCGGCGGCGGTAATCCTGGCCCACAACCACCCCTCCGGCGTCAGCGAACCCAGCCAGGCGGACATCGGTATCACCCAGCGGCTGGCCCGGGCGCTGGAACTGGTGGATATCCGGGTGCTCGACCATATGATCGTGGGCGAGGGTGCGGCCCTGTCCTTCGCGGAGCAGGGGCTACTGTGACCGCGGGGTACAGCCCCGCCACACGGGAGTGCCGGCTAAAACTTGTCACCCGGGGGTGCTTCTGGTATAAAACGCCGCTCTTTGCGGCCGGGCCAGATTCCGAACAGCTTCCGCCGCCGCCCAGGAACCGGATTAGAATCCCGAATTGACGTGTCCGCAGCCGCTAGCAGGCACCGAGAGTTTTGAAGAGGCCAGAAGATGTCCAAGGTATGTCAGGTCACCGGTAAGCGCCCGGTCACCGGTAACAACGTGTCCCACGCTAAGAACCGCACCAAGCGCCGCTTTGTGCCCAACCTGCACAGCCACCGTTTTTGGGTTGAATCCGAAAAGCGCTTTGTGAAGCTGCGGGTATCCGCCAAAGGTATGCGCGTAATCGATAAGAAAGGTATCGACACGGTACTGAGCGAGCTGCGCGCGCGCGGCGAAAAGGTTTAACCGGCGGCTGGCGCCCAGCTGAGAGATCGGAGAGAAAACAATGCGTGACAAGATTCGCCTGAATTCAAGTGCCGGCACCGGACACTTTTACACCACCACCAAAAACAAGCGCAACATGCCGGAAAAGATGGAGATCAAAAAATACGATCCCGTAGTTCGCAAGCATGTGATGTACAAGGAAGGCAAAATCAAATAGAGCCTTAGTCTGCGCCAAAAAACCCGGCTCGCCGGGTTTTTTTGTGCCTGGAGTTCCCCTATGCCCGAGCTGCCGGAAGTAGAGACCACCCGCCGCGGCCTCGCACCCCACCTGGAAAACCGCAGGGTATGCACAGCGCTGGTGCGCCAGCGCCGACTGCGCTGGCCGGTGGACGCCCGCTTTGAGCAGCGTATCCGCGACGCCCTGATTCTGCGGCTGGAACGGCGCGCCAAGTATCTGCTGGTACACACCGACCGGGGATGCGCCATCTGGCATCTGGGCATGTCCGGCAGCCTGCGCCTGGTGGAAGCGGATGAGGAAACCCAACAACACGACCATGTGGACTGGGTGCTGGATTCCGGATTGCACCTGCGCTATCGCGATCCGCGCCGCTTCGGCGCCCTGCTGTGGACCAGCTCGGACCCCGCCGGGCACAGGCTGCTGGCGCACCTGGGGCCCGAGCCATTGTCGCCGGAATTTTCCGGTGAGCATCTCTTTCGCATGTCCCGCCGGCGTCGCCAGGCGGTCAAAACCCTGATCATGGACGGCCGCATCGTAGTGGGTGTAGGCAATATTTACGCCAGTGAATCCCTGTTTATGGCCGGTATCCGCCCGGACCGCGCTGCCGGCAGCATATCCCGCGCTCGCTATGAGCGCCTCGCGGAGTCCGTCAAGCAGGTACTGACCTGCTCTATCGAGCAGGGTGGCACCACTTTGCGCGACTTCATCGGCGGCGACGGCAACCCCGGTTACTTCGCCCAGCAGCTGAATGTCTATGGCCGCGCCGGCGAACCCTGTCCCAACTGCTGCAGGCCGGTACGCGATACACTGCTGGGCCAGCGCAACACCTTTTTCTGCAGCCGCTGCCAGCGCTGAGCTTCAATCCTCCAACAGGTTAATGGCTGCCGCATCCGGGGCGAAACAACACCGCACAATCGGTTTTCTATACTGAGACAGCCACGGCAAATAGCGCCGGGCTTTACAAACGCAGCGGCACAGACAGGACGCACATGTGTAACCCCGGGAAGCTGATAACGCTGACTGTCACTTTGTTGACGGTGGTACTGGCAGCTTGTGATTCCCGGGCGCCTGCCGACCGGGAAAGTGTTTCCGCCGGCCGGTTTGCGCAGGGCGCAAAGACGGAGGCCGCACCCAGCCCCGCAGAGCTGGTGCTGAAAAACGGTTACATCTATACCGTCGACGCCCGCAGGAGTATCCATCAGGCCATTGCCATCCGCGCCGGGCGTATCGTCTTTGTCGGCACTAGTGCCGGCGCCGACGCTTTCATCGGTCCGGCGACCCGGGTGGAAGACCTGCAGGGCAAATTGGTGTTACCCGGCTTTGTGGACGCGCTGGCACGGATAGGCAACCAGGGCCGACGGCTACACCTTTACGGCGGACAACAAGTCGGCGACTACCAGGCAGCGGTAGCGGATTTCATCGACGCCAATCCCGGGCTTCAACTTGTAGTCGGGCACGGCTGGAGGGCGGCGGCCTTCGGCGATGGCGCACCCCATAAGGCACAGCTGGACCAGGTGAACGACCTGATTCCCATAGTCTTGTATTCCGAGGACCGGCAATCCATCTGGACCAACTCCGAAGCGCTGGCCGCCGCCGGAATCAATATGGAGACTGTGGCGCCCGACGGCGGCACCATCGGCAGAGACGCTAACGGGCTCGCCATCGGTGTGTTCCGCGGCGCCCCGGCAATGGCACTGGTGGAGCGCATTATTCCGCCGGCAGGTGCGGGCGAACACCGGGCCAAAATAGTCGCCGCGCAGCAACAGCGCAACCGCTGGGGCATCACCAGTATGCACGCAACGGATATCCGCCCCGGGGATACGACCATGCTCGCTACGTTGCGGGAAATGGCCACAAAGGAGGAGTTCACATTGCGCCTTCGCGGTTCCCTCGCGGCCACCGCCGATATGACCGGGGAACAGCTGGCAGCGCTCAAGCAGCGGGCGGAAACATTGCAGCGGGGTGAACTCAGAATTCACTCCGTATCCCTGTCAGTGGCCGGCTACCTGGGCCAGATACAGGCTGGAGCCGCCGCCCGCCAGAAGCAGATCAACCGATTTGTCACAGACGCCAACCGACAAGGCTTGCAGGTACAGCTGCACGCCGAAGACGACCTGGCCACGCGTATGGCCCTGCAGGCATTCGCGCACGCCAGCGGCACAAGGAGTGCCGAAGACCCCCGCAACAGCCTGGCTCCCTGGCAACTTGCCCAGGGGCGGGACTTCCGCCTGTTGCAGCGAACAAAAACCATCGCCTTACTAGAGCCACCCCGGTTGGCGTCCACACGGAAGCCTGAAACCGGGCGTTACCCGGCAACGGAATTGCTTCGGCGGGATATAGCCGTGGCGTCCGGTGGCGGCTCACCAGTGTCGCAATCGGTGAACCCCCTTGCCGCTATTCAGCTCGGCGTCGTACACCGGGGACAGAATCAATTCCGTGGCCTGGTATCGATATCAGGGGACGTGGCAGCGCTCGAACAAATGGTGGCGGTTTTCACCATCAATGGCGCCTTTGCCAATCGGATAGAAGGGGAGACCGGCAGTCTGGAAGTTGGCAAGTGGGCAGATTTTATCCTGCTTGACCGAAACCTGTTCCAGATACCCCCAGAACAGATTCACCGGGCCCGCGTGCTGCGCACTTACTTCAAGGGCCGGCCCGTGTACCGGGCCGGCGCTGCCCTCGAGCGGTGAACCGCGCCGACAGATCAATCAGTTCTTGTCCAATACCATTTGGTCCTCGCTGCGGAAGGCCCACAATACGAGACAGCTGGCAAACACGATCAGCGATGGATAGAACAATACATTGGTCCCTTCCAGCATCAGGCCCATGGGATCGATGATGGATTTCCACACGCCCAGCATAGTGGCGCCGTTAATCACCGCCTGCACCGGGTAGGTGAACTTTCGCCACAGACCCAGTACCACCGCCAGACCGAGCAGGGTTTGCAGAATACCGAAGATATTCCACATCAACGGCGCCTTGATCAGCCCGAGATAGAAGTGGTCCGAAACAAGAATGGCGTGGTCCACATTAATAATTTTGTCGACCCCCCAGATCACCAGCAACAGACCGAGACTGATACGGAGTAGTAGAAGAGAATAGGCTCGCATGGTCACCCCTCACACACAATTGATGGTTAATTCCCGACGGCACTGCCTTCCCGACGGGGGTCTGCCCCGCCATATAATTTGCCATCGATCAGCGCAATCCCGTGGATACCACTATTGAGATTGCGTTGCACCACCTTTTGTCCGAGCTGTTCCAGTTTTGTTACAGTGTCCGCGGTAAAAAACCCCGGTTCCAGTTCCACCCGCCTACCGATAGCGCCGATATTACCCGCCGCTATAGCTTCTGCGATCGGCATGCCCAGGCCCAGGTGGTAGAGAATAGTGCGTGCGGTGTAATCGATGATACGCGAGCCTCCCGGCGAGCCCACGAGCATGCGCATGTTGCCGTTTTCATCAAAAACCACTGTGGGCGACATGGAGGAGCGGGGCCTTTTGCCGGGCTGGATACGATTTGCCACCGGATCCCCAGCGGCATTTTCTGGAGTAAAGGAAAAGTCAGTGAGCTGGTTGTTGAGTAGAAACCCCGTCACCATCAGCCGGGAACCGAAACCGGTTTCGATACTGGTAGTCATACTGACTCCATTACCGTAACGGTCCACCATGACCATGTGGCTGGTATTGGGTTTCTCAGGCGAGAGTGCCGGCCGCTTTTTTGCCGCTCGCGGGTCCGGCTGGCCGGCCACCGCGACCGTGGCCCGGGTTGGGTCGATCAGCTTGGCCCGCTCGGCCAGATACCCGGGCGCAACCAGGGCCCGGCTCGGCACCGCGACGAAATCCGGATCCCCCAGATAGGCATTGCGATCGGCAAACGCCAGTTCCGATGCCTCCGCAAACAAATGGGTCAGCGCAGCGCTGCCGGGTTCAAACTCGCGCAGCGGGAACTGCCCCAACATGCCCAGAATCGCACCCACGGTGGAGCCGCCGGACGAGGGCGCATTGGCGCCGCAGACACGGTATTGCAAAAATTTACTGCATAGGGGCGGGCGTATCCTGGCCCTGTAATCCGCCATATCCCCGCGGGTCATAACCCCGGGGTTTTCGGGGTCGTTGCGCACCGCATTCACGATCGCCGCGGCGATTTCCCCGCGATAAAAAGCATCGCTGCCATCCCTGGCCAGCAGGCGCAGCGTCTGCGCATAGTCTGGATTTTTCAACCGGTAGCCCACCGGAACCGGCTCGCCATCGGCGACAAAGAAATATCTTTTAATGGCGGGCCGGGCGGCAACTTGGGGTAATTTCTCCAGTAACTGGTGCAGCCGCGGTGACACTGCAAACCCTTGCTCCGCCAGTTGGATCGCCGGCTCAAACAACTGCGCCCAGGGCAGCTTGCCGTCCCGCTCGTGTGCCAGCTCCAGCATACGCATCACGCCGGGCACCCCCACCGAATAGCCGCCGATCACCGCTTTCAAAAATGAGCGCGGCCGGCCGTCGTGCATGAAATAGTTTTCATCCACCGCCGCCGGCGCAGTTTCACGGCCATCGTAGAAATACAGTGTTTTTTTATCCGCGCGGTAACTCAGCATGAAGGCGCCACCACCGATACCGGACGACTGTGGTTCCACCAGACCGAGCACCAGTTGCGCCGCTATAGCGGCATCCACCGCAGTACCACCGCGGGCGAGAATCTCAGCGGCGGCCCGGCTGGCATGGGGGTTGGCGGTGACCGCCATAAATTCCTCGGCGGTAGCGGACTTGACTGCGCCACGTCCGGTGGCGACTTCGGGCTGGACTTCCTGGGCAGAGACACCGCTGCAGAACAGCAGAAGCGGGACGAGAATCAGCTTACGCACAGGTGGTACTCCGTCGGCGTTAACTCATCGAGCCAGTGTAACAGAGGTCCCTCGGCAAATCCGGCTCAGCGGAACTTGGCCAGCAGCGCCGCCTGGATTGTCGCTGGCACAAACTTGGTGACGTCACCTCCAAGGGAGGCGATCTCCCGCACCAGCGATGAGGAAATGTAGGAGAGGTGCTCCGCCGGAGTGAGGAAAAGACTTTCCATATTCGGCGCCAGTTGCCGGTTCATATTGGCCAGCTGGAACTCGTACTCGAAATCGGATACCGCGCGCAGGCCGCGCAAAACGCCGTAGGCCCCTACCTGGTGCACCAGGTCGGCGAGCAGAATATCGAAACCAATCACCTCCGCGTTGGGCAGATGATCCAATACCTGCCGGGCCAGATCCACGCGCTCGTCGAGGGTGAAAAGCGGGTTCTTGCGGGAACTCGCCGCTACCGCCACGGTGACATGGTCAAACAGGCGACAGGCGCGCTCCACCAGGTCCAGGTGACCGTTGGTAATGGGATCGAAAGTTCCTGGGTAGACAACTTTTTTCATAAGCCAAACTGTATTCTGGAACTCTGCCGGGCCGGGCGCGCATGTTAAACAATTTGTCGACCCGGCACAAAACAGCGCCCGCCGGAGGTTTCCGACAGGTACTACTGACGCCAGCGCAGAAGGCGCATACAGACCCGTCCGGCGTGCTTCTCCCGCTCAATCCGGAAGCCATCCGGCAGGCTGAGGAGCGTGTCCCGCGGGGTCTCCACATAGACCTGGGCGCCGGCATCCAGGTGTGGAATAACCCCCGCCAGCATGGGCTGCCAGAGGGCGCCGGCAAAAGGCGGGTCCAGGAACACCAGTTGATAGGGGCCGCACGCCTGACCGAGAAACTGCTCAGCACTGCAGAGATGCACCTGCCCGTTGTGGGCTCCCAGCGCCGCCAGTTGTCGCTGCAGGGTCATCGCCGCATCGCGGTTCAATTCAACGAAGTCCACCGCCTGGGCACCGCGGGACAGGGCCTCCAGCCCCAGGGCGCCGGAGCCGGCAAAGAGGTCCAGGCAACGGGTGCCGGCCAATTGAAACTGCAACCAGTTGAACAGTGTTTCGCGCAGGCGGTCACCGGTGGGCCTGAGCCCCGCGACCGGCGCGAACTGCACTTTGCGGCCGCGCCAGTCACCGCCGATGATGCGCAGTTGTGGTCGTGAGTGGGGTGCGCCACTGCGCGAACGGCTGTTGGCCAAAGTGTATTCCTGCTGTGTGGAAAAATGGAGCGATGCTAAGATTAGCGCTTTTGTGCAAGCGTGACATGCGGACCCGAGAATGATCTTTGATTTCCTGCGTAAAAAGAAGGCCGGGCCTGAGGAAACCCAAGCCGGTGCGGAAGCTATTCGCACGGCATCCGCCGAAGAGGCGGTGACCCCACCCCAGACAATACCAGAGTCACCCGCGGAGACACCGATCGACGAGGCCGGGCAGGAGAGTATGCCGGAAGCCGGGGGCTTCTTTAGCCGTATCCGCCGCGGCCTGAGCCGCACCAGCAACCAGTTTGCCGAGGGCGTGGGCAATCTGTTCCTAGGTGCGAAAGAGATCGACGAAGACCTGCTGGAGGAACTGGAAACCCAGCTGCTGATGGCAGATGTCGGCGTGGAGGCGACCACGGAAATTATCGACCGGCTTACCCAGAAGGTTTCGCGCCGGGAGCTGACCGATGGCCCTGCACTCTACCGCGCCCTCCAGCAAGAGCTGACCGGCCTCCTCGCCGCAGTCGAGGAGCCGCTGCAAATGAATACAGCCAACGGGCCTTTTGTGATTCTGGTGGTGGGCGTCAACGGGGTCGGCAAGACAACCACCATCGGCAAGCTGGCACACCGTTGTCAGGCGGAGGGAAAGTCGGTGATGCTGGCCGCGGGGGACACTTTCCGCGCGGCCGCAGTGGAACAGCTGCAGGTCTGGGGAAAACGCCACAATGTGCCGGTGGTGGCCCAGCATACCGGTGCCGACAGCGCTTCGGTGATTTACGACGCAGTCTGTTCGGCCCAGGCACGGGGCGTCGATGTGGTCATTGCCGATACCGCCGGCCGCCTGCACACCAAATCCAACCTGATGGAAGAACTGTCCAAAGTGCGCCGGGTGATGGGCAAACTGGACGGCGACGCACCCCACGAAGTGCTGCTGGTCCTGGATGCCGGCACCGGGCAGAACGCCATCAACCAGGCGGAACAGTTCCGGGATGCCGCCGGGGTCACCGGCCTGGTGTTGACCAAGCTCGACGGCACCGCCAAAGGCGGTGTGATCTTTGCCCTGGCGCAGAAGTTTGGGATTCCGGTACGCTTTATTGGCGTCGGCGAGCAGGCGCAGGATCTGCAGCCCTTTGGGGCAAATGAGTTCGTCGCCGCCCTGTTTCGCACCGAACCCCACCCGCCTGTGTCCGAATGACAGGGCCCGCCCGACATCCCGCTCGCCGGGCCCCGGACAGCCGGGCGATGCCACCCCGTGTCCCTGTATCGACGGCGACCGCCGGACAGGCTGGGAAAGACCGATTGGAATGGCGGGTTGCTGACTCATGATCACCTTCGACAAGGTCAACAAGCGTTACGACTCGGGCCAGGATGCGCTGGTGCGCGTCAGCCTGGAGATGGACAGGGGGGAAATGGTATTTCTCACCGGCCACTCGGGTGCCGGCAAAAGCACCCTGCTCAGGCTGTTGACCGCAATCGAGCGCCCTTCCGGTGGCAGCGTCCTGGTCGCCGGGCAGAACCTGAACCGGCTCCGCAACAGCCGGATTCCCTATTTTCGCCGCAACCTCGGTATCGTTTTCCAGAATCACCAGCTGCTGTTTGATCGCAACGTATTCGACAATGTGGCGCTGCCACTGACAGTGGCCGGGTGCGGCAGGCGCGAAGTGGGCCGCCGGGTGCGCGCCGCCCTGGACAAAGTGGGCCTGCTACAGAAGGAAAAGCACAATCCGATCACCCTGTCCGGGGGTGAACAGCAGCGGGTTGGTATTGCCCGCGCGGTGGTGCACAAACCGGCGATACTGGTGGCGGACGAGCCCACCGGCAACCTGGACCCGCGGCTTTCGGAGGAGATCATGGGGCTGTTTGGTGATTTCAACGCAGTGGGCGTGACCGTATTGGTGGCCAGCCACGACCTGGAATTGATCGCGCGCCTGCGCCGCCGGGTGATTACCCTGCGGGCGGGCCAGCTGGTCTTCGATGGAGTCCCCGGCCGTGAAACAGTCCACCCATAAACACCGGCGCCCGGCGCCGGAACCCAGGAAGACAGCGGGTGCGGTGGCGGCCCGGACCCGGCTCGGCGACCGCTGGCAAAGCTGGACCCGCCACCATCGCGAGATGGCGCTGGAGGCGCTGCGCCGCTTCTTCGCTACCCCCATAGCCAGCGGCATGACTGCACTGGTCATCGCCATAGCACTGGCTCTGCCCAGTGCCCTGCACCTGGGCATGGTGAATTTTCAGCGCGCGGTGGCGGGCTGGGACGGCCAGCCACAGATTTCCGTGTTTATGCGCAAAAGTGCGAATAGCGAGGCGGTGCAGACCTACGCGGAGGCGCTGCGGGCAAACCCGCTGATCGGGGAGGTCGCCTACATCTCCCCGGAGCAGGCCCTGCAGGAATTTCAGCAGACTTCCGGATTGGGCGACCTGCTGACCGGACTGGACAACAATCCGCTGCCCGCTGTGTTGCTGGTGCGCCCGCAAAGCGCCCCCAGTGACCGGCTGCAGGCGCTGGCAGAACAGCTGCGGGCGAATCCCCTGACCGATGCCGTAGTGCTGGACCTGGCCTGGGTACAGCGGCTGGCCCGGCTCTCGCAGCTGGGGCAGCGCCTGGCCGCCGGCCTCGCCCTGTTGCTGGCAATGGGCGTGCTACTGGTCGTGGTGAATACCATTCGCCTGCATATCGAGAACCGCCGCGAGGAAATCCTGGTGGTCAAACTGGTGGGCGGCACCAACGCCTTTGTGCGCCGCCCTTTTCTCTACAGCGGCCTCTGTTACGGGTTTTTCGGCGGTGCCCTGGCCTGGCTGCTGGTGGCTTTCGGGGTGGCGCTGATGGCGGGGCCGGTGGCGGGCCTGGCCGCCTCTTATGGCAGTGGTTACACACTGGATGGTCCCGGGTTTGGCTATTTTCTGGCGCTGACCGGAGGCGCCGCCGGGCTGGGCCTGATGGGAGCCTGGATCGCCGTGACCCGCCATACCCGCGCAATCGAGCCCCGCTGAGGGGAGTAGAGGCCTGCGGGACCCAGTGAGGACTGTCCTATGGCGCGAAACTTTTCTATGGATAGACCTTCTAAGTACCTGTAGTTCCCGCCTTTGTCCCGTCAGCTGTAGTCTTCCTAAGGCGGTGGTGCAAATGCTACACTGGAGCCATTCGGCGGCGCCCCATCCCCCAATCCATCGGTACAAGACTACCGGAACACAAGGGGGGGTCCGACACGGGGCCACCGCACTGCCGGTCGGTGCTGAAAGCAGCTGTCCGGCACAACTAAACAGAAGGAGAAATCATGGGAACCAGCCTGCAGCCAGTGCATACGCTGTCTCCGGGTGCCAATCTCAACGCCTACATCCAAACGGTCGGCAGTTTTGACGTGCTGTCCGCGGAGGAGGAGAGGCGCCTGACCGAAGACCTTTACTATCGCCAGGATCTGGATGCGGCCCGCCAACTGGTGATGTCCCACCTGCGCTTCGTGGTGCATATCGCCAAGTCCTATTCCGGCTACGGCCTCAACCAGGGCGACCTGATCCAGGAGGGCAATGTCGGCCTGATGAAGGCCGTCCGGCGCTTCAACCCCGAGAAAGGGGTACGCCTGGTGTCCTTTGCAGTGCACTGGATCAAGGCGGAGATTCACGAGTTCATCCTGCGCAACTGGCGTATCGTGAAAATCGCCACCACCAAGGCCCAGCGCAAGCTGTTCTTCAATCTGCGCAGCCAGAAGAAGAAGCTGGCCTGGTTGACCAATGACGAAGCCAAGGCAGTTGCCACCGACCTCAAAGTCGATGTCACCGAGGTCTATGAAATGGAGGGGCGCCTGTCCGCCCACGATGCGGCCTTCGATGCCGGGGTGGACGACAGTGATGACAGCGCCTGGCAGGCGCCGGCCCACTACCTGGAAGATCACCGCTTCGACCCGGCGGCGCAGCTGGAGCGTGACAACTGGAAGGAGTCCAACCTGAACAGTCTGGCAGCAGCCATGGAGCAGCTGGATGATCGCAGCCGCGATATTATCCAGGCGCGGTGGTTGAGCGAGACCAAGGCAACGCTGCACGAACTGGCGGACAAATACGGTGTTTCCGCCGAGCGTATTCGCCAACTGGAAAAAAAGGCCATGATGAAAGTGCGAGCGGCGATGGAAGCCTGACGGACACTTGTGGCTGTTAAAGAACCGCGCATCCGCGCGGTTTTTTATTGGTGCCCCGCTATGTTCCGGGAGGAAAGACAAATGGTCAAACTCTACCTGCTGATCGCCGCCGCCCTGGGTGGCAGCGGCGTCGTGCTGGGTGCCTTCGGCGCCCATGGTCTGCGCGGCAAGGTCGCGGTGGATCTGCTGGAAGCCTACAAAACCGGTGTTCTTTACCAGATGGTCCACACTCTGGCCCTGTTCGGTGTGGCGCTACTGTTACAGAGTTGGGGAGAACGCACAGCTCTGTTGGTCAGCGGTGCCCTGTTCGCCACCGGGATACTCCTGTTTTCCGGCAGCCTCTATGGCCTGACATTCGGCGGTCCCCGCTGGCTGGGCCCGGTCACACCGCTGGGGGGACTGGCACTCATCTCCGGTTGGGTGGCGCTGTTTGTCGCCGCACTGAACTATTCCCGCTGACTCCGAGAAATAGTGTGACGGTTTACCCGGCGACTAGACAACTAAATAAGTCACCGGGTATGGCGATACAGGATGTGCCACCACCGGTGAAGGCCGGCACAAGCCCCTGAAAAGCATAGGATTCCGCGCAATTGCATGGATTTGCAGGGGCGCCAATCCAATGAATGGGGGATCATCTATTGGATTGCCGGGTTAACGGACAGTAAAAAATCCCCCTTGGGGTCAGGTTCCCTTCAGAGGCCGCAACACATGCAGGAAGATTCCGCGGAAAAATTTCCCTATCGCACGGAATACAAGAAAAAATCCATTCGCAGCTATGTCATTCGGGCCGGGCGCATGACCGAGGGTCAGAGACGGGCTTTTGATCACTACTGGGGTCCCTACGGCCTGTCGCTCTTCGACGGCCCCTTGAGTGCCCGACAGGTGTTTGGCCGCGGGGCACCGCTGGTGCTGGAGATCGGCTTCGGTATGGGTGATTCGCTACTGGCAATGGCCCGCGCGGAGCCGGACAAGGATTTTATCGGTATCGAGGTCCACCCACCCGGTGTGGGCCGGCTGATCAACAATGCCGGTACTGCGGGTGTGGAAAATCTTCGCGTATATATGGCCGATGCCATAGACGTACTGAATGACTGTATCGCGGACGCTTCCCTGGACCGCATACAGCTCTACTTTCCCGATCCCTGGCACAAGAAAAAACACCACAAGCGCCGCATAGTGCAACCCCAGTTCGCACGCCTGCTGTGTACCAAATTAAAACCCGGTGGTTTGCTGCATATGGCCACTGACTGGGAAAACTACGCCGAACAGATGCTGGAAGTGCTGGAGGCCGAAGCGCTGCTGGAAAACACCGCCGGCAAAGGCGAGTATGCGCCGCGACCGGACTTCCGTCCGCAAACCAAGTTCGAGCGGCGCGGCCAACGACTCGGCCACGGGGTCTGGGATCTGCTTTACCGGCGCGCCGACAGCTAGCAGGCTGTTGAAATTCGAAGAATTTCGACGCCTGGTACCGGAATATGGATGTTCCGGCAAAATCGGCAACGCCTAAGTCGTTGATTTTGGGAGAAAAGTGAAAATCAAATTTTTCGCTTTTCGTGTGTTGCAAAAGGCAGGATGCCTTTTGCAACAACCTGCTAGGGGCACAGCCACACCTGTCAACCCCTGTTGTTTCGGTTCACACAGACGCCGCGCTTTACTGAACAGTTATTCCCCCAAAAGTCCGCGGCGACACAGCGCCACCACCACTCCCCCATGGGGCGGTTGCAGCTCCTGCAAGATCTTCTGAGACCCTGTAGGGTTAAGTGGACGCCCCGCCCAGGGTCTACTATTTTCATTCAGACCCATTGCCGGTAAATGGATATTCCGGAGTTGATAATGACAACAAGGCGACTGATTTCCCGCCTCACCCTGTGCGCTTTGCCACTGATGGCAGCCACCTCCCCGCCGCTACAGGCAGACCCCGAAACCACCCTCAACCTATACCTCAACGGCGGCCGCTACTGGTTTGACAACGACCGCCTGAAGGGCACGCCATTTCAGGAATTTGATCTGGAACTCAGCGACACTACCGGTGGCGGTGGCGGCCTTGGCTACAGCATCACTGACCGCTGGGCACTGGAAGGGGTGGTCGATTATTTCAGTGTGAGTGTCAAAGGCATCAACGAAAAAGTGGATGTCTACAACTATCACATGGACCTCCTGTATCACTTCGCTGGCAACTTCTGCGGCGCACCCTGTCGCTGGCAGCCCTACGTCGCTTTTGGTGTCGGCGAGATACGCACCGAATACGATGGCGCCTTTGGCCCGGAACGGGACTGGCACCGGCGCCAAACCATGGTGAATGGGGGATTCGGGGTCAAATACCAGTTGGGGCCCCGCTGGCAGACCCGCGTCGATGCGCGGGCCTTTCAGGGAGTGGAGGAGGGCGGCCTGGACGGCTTTGTCAGCATCAGCATCGGCTACCAGTGGAGTGAATATCCGGTCTTCTGGCGGGATCTGGATGGGGATGGGATCATCGACAAGCTGGATGACTGCCCGCAGACACCGCCGGGGGTATTCATCGATGCCGATGGCTGCCCGGTGGACTCTGACCGGGATGGGGTGCCGGACTATCTGGACCTCTGTCCCGGCACGCCACTGGCCGTCGCGGTCGACGATAGCGGCTGCCCTGATTGAGACGCTGTTAACCCGGCAACTAGGGCCAACTCAGTTAGTGTGAACAGACCCTAGTCGCGCGCAGCTTCCAGCTGGTCGCTAATGTCGAGCCACTGTGTTTCCAGCTCCTCCAGTAGTTCCCGCCGCTGCGCGCGGGTGCGACTGAGATCGGCGATCTGCCGCTGATCCCCGCTGCTGTAGAGGCTTTCATCCGCCAGCTGCCGTTCCAGTTCCGCCAGTTCGTTTTCCACCTTCAGCATGGCGCGCTCGATCGACTTGAGCTGGTCGGTCAATGGCTTCAGCTGCTCCCGAGTGGCCGCTGCCGCGCGCCGCTGAGCCCTTTTGCCGTCGGCGGGCTTTGGGTCCGATGCAACTTCCTGTTCATCTCCCCCATCCCGGCGGAAATCCAGCAGCCAGCGCTTGTAATCCTCAAGATCGCCGGCAAACGGCTCCAATCTACCCTTGGCAACCAGCAGAAACTCATCCACAGTGTTGGCCAGTAAATGCCTGTCGTGTGACACCAACACCACGGCGCCGGGAAACTCCGCCAAAGCCAGGGTAAGTGCGTGGCGCACCTCCAGGTCCAGGTGGTTGGTGGGTTCATCCAGCAACAGCAGGTTGGGCTTCTGCCAGGCGAGGATAGCCAGCGCCAGTCGCGCCTTCTCTCCCCCGGAAAAGCCCCCTGTGTCTTCGAACACCCGGTCGCCGGTAAAGCCGTAACCACCGAGAAAGCCCCGCAGGGACTGCTCACCTGCTTGGGGTGACAGCCGCTGCAGATGCAGCAACGGCGATGCACGACTGTCCAGGGCCTCCAACTGGTGCTGGGCAAAGTAGCCGATAGCCAGGTGTTCGCCGCAATGCCGTTCACCCGCGAGCAGCGGCAACTCACCCGCCAGTGTCTTGATCAGAGAGGACTTGCCCGCACCATTGGGACCCAGCAGGCCGATACGACTGCCGGGGCGAATACCCAGTTGCACCCTGTGCACGACTGTTCGCCCACTGCCGCTGGGGCCCGGATAACCCACATCCGCTCCGCGCAGATCCACCAGGGGGTCCGAATGCCGCTCCGCCGCCGGCAGAGAAAAACGAAAGGGGGAATCCACATGGGCGGGGGATATCTGTGCCATCCGCCCCAGTGCCTTGAGGCGGCTCTGCGCCTGGCGCGCCTTGCTGGCCTTGGCGCGGAAACGGCGCACGAAATCCTCCATATGCGCGCGCTCGGCTTTTTGTTTTTCAAACTGCACCTGCTGCTGAGCCAATCGCTCCGCCCGGGTGCGCTCAAAACCACTGTAGTTGCCGCTGTAGAGCACCAGCTTCTGCTGCTCGAAACTGACAATGGTATCCACCACCGCATCCAGAAAATCGCGGTCGTGGGAGACTATCAGCAAAGTGCCGGCAAATCGCTGCAACCACTGCTCCAGCCAGAGTGTGGCGTCCAGGTCCAGGTGGTTGGTAGGCTCATCCAGCAACATCAAATCAGCGGGACACATCAGTGTGCGGGCCAGATTGAGGCGAATCCGCCAGCCGCCGGAAAAGCTGTTCACCGGCCGCTGCTGGTCCGGGTGGGAAAAACCCAGCCCGTGCAGCAGCTGCGCAGCCCGGGCGGGGCCGCTATAGCCGTCGATAGCGGCCATGCGCTCATGCAGTTCGCCCAGTTGTCCCTCCGCACCGGCCTCGGCCGCGCGCAGTTCAGCTTGTAGGGCATGCAGTTCCCGGTCCCCTTCAAGCACATAATTCAGCGCAGTCCCTTCCCCAGTGGCCACCTCCTGAGCCATATGTGCGATACGCCAGCCGGAAGGGACCCTAATACTGCCCGCACTGGTCTCCAGCTGCCCCAGCAACAATCTGAACAGGGTTGACTTGCCGCAGCCGTTGGCACCGATAATGCCTACCTTGTGCCCGGGAGATATCCGGCAGTCGGCCTGTCGCAACAGCTCCCGGCTCCCCAGTTGCAGGGAAACTCCCTGTAAGTTAATCAACAGTCACCCTCGCATACCCGGCGCCGCCGGGCTGTAGACACAAAAACGGTGGAGATTCTATCGTGACAAATGGTGCGCCTCCATCCTCGTCGAACCCTTGGCAAAACCCTCTGTGGCGCTTCAGTCTGGAATTTTATCGCCACCCCCAGGTGGAGCGATTTTTGCTGGAGTGCCAGGACCTCCGCGGTGCGGATGTATGCCTGATGTTGTGGGCCAGCCATGTCGCCGCCACCGGAGGCAAACTGAGCAGCGAGAGCTGGGAGACGGCGAATCGCGGTACCGCGCCGTTGCGGCGTGTGATCCGGCGCATCAGACAGCTGCGCCGCTGGCTGGGCAGGGCATGTCCGCGCGCGCGGAGGATTTACGCCGGTTGCAAGCATTGTGAACAGCTATTGGAACAGCGACAGATTGCCGCTTTATGGGCCCTGCAGACAAGACCCTGGGCCGGGGATTGTCCACCGGTCGAACTTGTGGGCCAGCGATATGGATTGACGCAAAGCGATCAGGCCCTCTGGGCGGGCCTGATCGACAGCTTCACCTCCGGCAACTGAACAAATTTCCGGGTCAGTGCGGTGCAGGGGGTGTGCTGCTGGGCAAAGGCCTGCTCAAGCCCTTGAAAAGCTGGAGATTCCGCGTAATTGCACAGGTTTTCACTGAGGGCAATCCAATGGATGAGGAATCATCTATTGGATTGCCGGATGAACAATGACAGCCTTTAACGCTTATTCGTCGCCGGGACCTTCACTGGAAAACAGGCTGTTGGCCGGCGCAACCGGTGTGATGCTCGGTGCGGTCGGTGCAGCCGCACCCGGAAGCGGGGCCGGCGGCGTTTTATCCGCGGCGGGTGCGGCACTAGCCTCCGGCTGTCGCTCCATCGCCGGCTTGGCTGCCGCCTGCGGTACCTGGACTGCAGCTTTGACCGCTGGCTGTGCCGCTACCTTCTTCTTGGGTGCTGCTTTCTTTGGTGCGGCCTTTTTGGGCGCGGCCTTGGCTGCGGTTACCGTTTTGGTGGCGGATTTCTTCGGTGCGGCCTTGGTTGCAGCGGATTTTTTCGCTACTGTCTTTTTGGCAGCGGCACCCTTGGCCGGGGCCTTCTTGGCGGTCGCCTTCGCTGTGGCAGCTTTTTTGGCCGGGGTTTTTTTCGCTGTCGCTTTCTTGGCCGCGGCCTTCGGGGCCTTCACTTTGCCCGCTGCCCGTTTAGCCGCAACGCCCTTCTTCTTGGTTTTGCCGGCCGCCTTTTCAGCTTTGGCAGAGACCTTGTCGATCGCCTTGGCGAGCTTAAGTTCCAGCTTGGCCTGGGCCTCGGCTTGCTTGGCAAAGGCGGCTGCTTCACGGGCCTGCTCCAGGGTATCAGCCAGCTTGTGAACAGCTGCAGCCGCAGCTTCCACACGCTTTTGTGCCGCAGCCGTCTTGCGTTTTTTCAGCGCAGCACGGGCACCGACCAGTTTGGCTTTGCCCGCTGCCAGCTTGCTCCTGGCCGAGGCCAGCGCCTTAGCGGTCTTGGTCACCTGCTTGCCGGCATCTGCCGCTTGCTTGGCTCGCGCTTTATCCAGTTGATTGGTGAGTTTGGCGATTTTTGCTTCCAGTTCTGCGACCGGATTGACAGCTTTACGTTTGGCAGCCATGAGTAAATATCCTGAAGTTTATTATGGATTCGGCGTACCCGGGGCGAGTGTGCCCGGTAATCTTTGCGGTTGATATCCGCTCCTCTGGTCCACACTTTGAGTGATCGCCTCGAACCGGCTCGACCAGCCCATACACGCCGACACAATCATAGGCGGAACAGAGATAATAGCGCTGTTTTTTCCAAAAATGTATGCCGTTTGAGTGCATACTTCACGTCGCTCAGCCATTTTTTTGTCCGGTGGTCGCGGAGCCTCGCCTTATTGTGCACTGCTTTGCGCTAATCAACTCCACCGGTAGGCACCGGTTGCCGCCTTGGGTTAGACTTGCTGGGCACCGGCGGGCCGACTCTCGCGCAGGAATTCTATGCTATGTGTAGAGAGATACGCCGCCAGTCTGCGTTGGCCGAACCACCACGCTCGAAAAATCAAAATGTATCAATTACGAAGAGAAAACTCCATGAATAAATACCCTTTGGCTGCAGCCGTCGCACTGGGCCTCGCGCTGGTTGGCTGTAACAAACAGGAATCGGGTGCTGCGACAGAAATGGCACTTGAAACCCAGGAACAGAAAGTCAGCTACATCATAGCCGAGGACATGGCCAGGCGCCTGCAGTCTCAGGATGTACAACTCGACCCTCAGATAGTGATGATGGCGCTGAACGACGTCGCCAGTGGCCGCGAGTCGCGCCTGAACGATGAAGACAAGCAGCAGGTGATAGCCGCCTTCCAGGAGAAGATCCAGGCCAAGCAGAAGGAGATGCTGGCTAAGCAGGAGGAGGAGTTCAAGGTAAAGGCTGACAAGAATATGACTGACGGCAAGACTTTCCTGGAAGAAAACGCGAAGAAGGACGGTGTGATCACCACCGATTCCGGCCTGCAGTACAAGATTATTACTGAAGGCAGTGGAAATTCTCCAGACGCCGATAGCACTGTGGAAGTGGACTACCGGGGAACTCTGATTGACGGCACCGAATTCGACAGCTCCTATGCCCGCGGTGAGCCGGTGCAGTTTCCCGTAGGCGGCGTTATCAAAGGCTGGACAGAAGCCCTCCAGCTCATGAAGGAGGGTGCCAAGTGGGAACTCTACATTCCTTCAGACCTGGCGTATGGCCCGGGCGGTGCGGGTGGTCTGATAGGCCCCAATGCCACCCTGATCTTTGAAGTGGAACTCCACAAGGCCAATGTCGACAATGACAGCGGGAATGATTCTGCGGAAGAAAAGCCGGCAGAAGGCGGGGCGGAAACCGAGTGAAATTGACTTCCGGACCGGAGGGGGAAGGCTCTGCCTGTCGGTCCGGGTCTCCCCATCTCAAGTTCACCGGTGCTGCTTTTAGGTCCGCCGCTGCCGCCAGCGGCGGGTAAACTAGACCGCCTGGTTTTTGTGGGCGGTGTGTAGCACCGCAATCATCTGGTCCTCAGCGCTGAAACGGCTTTCCAGTGCCTCCCCAAGCTTCGACAGATCGCGCACCAGGCTGGACAGGTCATCTGTCTCCAGGTACTTGTCATTGAAGTCGATGGCGGTATCCGTAGTGTCATCAATTTTTTGGTAGTGGCCCCGGGCCTGTTCCAGCCCCTGCTTATCATCGAAGGCTTTGCCCTCCAGGATCAGCTGTTCGTAGACCTCGAAATGCCCCGCCGACACATAGTCCATGAGGTTCTGGCACAGCTCCCGTACCTTTTCTCCAGTGGGTTCAGTTGCCTGCAGAGACCCTTTCTTCTCTGAAAGCACACAGAAGGACACCAGGAGTGTCTGACGCGACTGCAGCCACCGATCAATGATCTTGCTTACCCCACCCCAGCGCTCGCGCGCAGATTTGCAATTCTCCAGCATCTGATTTTTCCTGTTACTGCCCTATTGCACCAGCCTCTATGCACAGTTTTATTGGCGTTGGCGTGTTAATAATAAAAGATAGGAGATTCGTTTGCCGCCGGCAAGATAAGTGGTAAACGGTGCGCCAGATTGACGGGATCCGGGGCTGGCTTAAGCACCCCATTCCCTCCCTGCGCGCCTTTACATGACCGGGGGCACACCGCCGTTACCGGTTGTACACCTTCGGGTTACTGCGTCTACAGGGCCGCGGGGGTCGAACAGGACGGCCGGAGTCGTTCCGCTATTGCCGCTGCAATCACCTACCCCATGCCCTTAGCGGTAGCCGCCGTTATTGCCCCGGCCGGTGCGAAATGCCTGCCAGATACCGAAGAGCACCAATCCCACGAAGCCAATGGTGGCCCAACCGGGGATGCTGATACCAAACAAAGTCCACTGTACTTCCGCACAGTTGCCATCCCCGGTAAGTAGTGTGCGCACCACGTCGTACAGGGGAAAGGCATCCAACATATAGGTGATACCCGGCCCGCAGGCGGGGACCTGATCTTCCGGCAGGTTCTGCAGCCACAACTGCCGAACGGAAAAATACAGCCCCCCCAGTGCCCATAGGGAGACCAGCAGGCCGTAGATACGCCGACCCACAGTGCCCGGGTTGTGCACAAATCCAATCAGTGAGACCAAACCCACACCGAGAAACATTACCCGCTGGCTGATACATAGGGGGCAGGGCTCAAGGCCCGCCACATACTCCAGATAAAAGGCGGCTCCGAGCAGCACAACGACGGCGACAAACATCAGCAGGAAAGTGATACGCGGATTGGGAAGAATCATCGGGAATCGGCTCCTGGATACTGCTGTCGAAATCGCTTGGCTTCCAGCAGCAGGTAATTGAACAAATCATTAAAAATTTCGGTCAGCGCCACACGTCCGTCAATCAGCTCCGGCAGGGCCTGCTGCAGCGGCAGCGGCCGGCTCAGACGCTCGCTAACCCGCGTTAAAACACGGGCAATCCCCTGTTCGTCGCGATAACTCTGCAGCAGTGTAAATTGTTCTGCACGACAGATAAATGCCTGGGCAGGGGGTGGAATGTAAAGTTTGCGGGCCCGGAAATCCGTCCAGCACTGGCTACAAAACGCATCCAGCGGTTGCGGATACCAGTCGTCCCAATGGCGGCTGAGGAGATGGTCAAACCAGATATCCAGGATAATGCCCCCGTGGCGCCGCCACCGCGGATGCAGGTTGGTCAATGCCAGCTGGTAGCTCGGGTGCCTGTCCGCGCTGGCATCGATGCGCCGGTGGAGACGAATCCCCGCCTCAATGGCTTGCGGCCGCTCACCGCGCAGGGGCCCTTTGACAAAATCCCCCAGCAGTCCCCCAAGGCGCCAGTCCGGATCGGGGCCGGAAAGCAGCAGGTGAGCGAGATAGTTCACGGTCGGATCAGTGAGAAACGCTCACTGGCGCTGGCAAAAAATGTACTGGGCATAATATTTGCCGAGGAAGTCCTCAAAACACCCCTCGTCGGCGGCCTCCAATTGGGCCCTGCGCTGCAGCGAACTCCAGGCTTCCGCGGCGAATTGAGCCTGCGCGGACGGCTCCAGCGGCCGCTGGAGAAAAAACTCGCGGTGCTGTTCCGCCTTGCCGGCGGCCCAGTTAAAGAAGCTCTGCTCATTCCGGGCCAGGTCGTCGAGTATCCGCGCTGCCGGGGTGGGTGCGTCACCGCGCAGCACAGCGCTCTGGGCCTCCAGTGCCCGTTGGAAATTGTCACCGTCCCAGGCTTGATCGAGGAGATCCGCCAAGGGAGCCATCTCCGCCAACAGCTGCCCGGCCCAGTCGGAGAGATGGACTTCTTCACCATTCCGGATCAGTTGCAGCTGGGGGTCGCGGCCATCATAGACAATACGCCGCTGGTTTTCCTGCACCGACCTGTAGTCCGCCTCATCGGCTTTGGGGCTTTTGTCCAGCAGGCAGTGCAGCAGAAAAATATCCAGGAAGCGCATCTGCACCGAGTCTATGCCCAGCGGAAGATAGGGGTTGAGATCGAGGCAGCGCACTTCGATATACTCGACACCGCGCTTGTCCAGTGCCGCCAGTGCTGTCTCACCCGGTCCGACCGGATTTTTGGGCCGGATCGGCGAGTAGAACTCGTTTTCGATTTGCAGCAGCCCGGTGGACAGCTGCTGGTAATCCCCCGCCGCGTCTTTGACCCCCAGCCTGTGGTAGGGCGGATAGGGCCGGGTAATGGCGGCACACAGGGTCGACAGGTAGCTGGGCAAATCGTTATAGCAGACGATCAGGGACTTTTGCTCGTTGCTGTTATAGCCGAGATCGCCCATGCGCAACGAGGTGGCGTGTGGACTGTAAAGGGTGGAGGCATCGCCATCGAATCGCTGCAGATTGTGCTGGCGTCCCTGGACAAAGGTACTGCACACGGCCGGGGTGGCGCCAAACAGGTAGACCAGCAGCCAGTAGTGCCGGCGGAAATTGCGGATCAGGTCGAAGTAGCGGCGGGTCTTGAACTCGCCCAGTTCCTCGGCGCTCTGCTCGAATTCCCGCAGCCACAACCAGAATTCTTGTGGCAGGGAAAAATTGTAGTGAATGCCCGCAATGGTCTGCATAGCGCGGCCGTAGCGCAGGCCCAGCCCGAGCCGGTAAACGGTTTTCATGGTGCCGATATGGGAGTGGCCATAGCGGGCTACTGGGATGTCCGCATCGGTGCCAATGTGGCAGGGCATACTGTTGACCCAAAGCCGTTCGTCACCGATCTGACTGTATGTATAGCGGTGAATGCGGTCGAGTTGTAGCAGGGCCTCTTCCGGCGTCGCCACCGGCGGAGTAATGAACTCCAACAGTGCCTCGGAGAAATCCGTGGTAATACTGTCGTGGGTCAGGGCTGACCCCAGGGTTGCCGGGTGGGGGGACTGCGCCAGCATACCGCTTTCGGTCACGCGCAGACTCTCCTTCTCGATACCGCGGCGAATGCCCTTCAGCAATTGCAGCGAACTGGGTCGGGCCAGAGCGGCCAGATAGGGGTTGGGCACGCGAATCTCCTTGGGTTGCCGGTACCGTCTTGGCGCCACGCGCGCTGGCCGGCCCTAAATTCTCAAACCTCTGCGGTTCCGGCGGTGGATTCGAAATCTGTGGCGGCAATGTGGTCGTCGCCACTCTCCGGGGGTTGGAGAGGGGGCACCTCGGGGGGCTGGCCCGGGGGTACTTCCGGATGCTCTGCGGGCTCCACCTCGGGGGCCGGCTCGGGGTTCAGCTCGGGGCTGCTCTCCGGTGGCAACTCCTCCGGCACACCCGCAGGTATCTCCGGCTCCCCCGGAACGGGTTCGCCCAGGGCAGCTTCCGGCACCTTTGGCCAGCCTTTGCTGTCCAGCGGGCACTCCAGCAACTCGATCCGCAGGGTGACATCACGGGTGTTGGCTTCGAACATCTGGTTGATGGCGACATCCTTGTGAGCGCTGCGAAACAGGCGCCCGGCCTCGCGACCATCGATCCATTCGTTGCTTTTACTCAGAAAAAGCTGGTGCTGGTTGGTCAGCACATAGACGTGGGTCATGGGGTGGAACAACTTTGATGCTGTGACAGGAGAGCAGTGTAGCGATGGCAGCTGTACAGCTCAAGAAGTAGGCGAATCGCTGTTTTCATCGCGGCCCCCCCCATCGCTCAGCGCAGCTCCGGCGGGTAGTGCCCGGGATAGGGCAGGCGCGCCACACCGCTGTCCACTGCCGCCCGCGCCACTGCCGCCGCCACTTGTGGCAGCAGGCGCGGATCTATGGGTTTCGGCAAAATATAGTCCGGCCCGAAACACAGTTCGACACCGCCGTAACCCTCGCGTACCGAGTCCGGTACCGGCAGATGTGCTATGGCACGGATAGCCTCTATTGCCGCCAGCTTCATATCCTCGTTGATACACACTGCGCGCACATCCAGTGCGCCGCGGAAGATAAACGGGAAACACAGTACATTGTTGACCTGGTTTGGATAATCGGAGCGGCCGGTGGCCATAATCAGATCGTCGCGCACACTGTGGGCCAGCTCCGGGGCAATTTCGGGATTGGGGTTGGAGCAGGCAAATACCACCGGGCGCGGCGCCATGCTGCGGAGCTGCTCCGCCGACAAGAGGTCCGGGCCTGAGACGCCGAGGAAAACGTCCGCGCCCGCAATGGCGTCGTCGAGGGTGCGCATATCGGTATCCCGCGCCCACTCCCCCTTATAGGCGTTGATATCGGTACGCCCGGAGTGAATCACGCCGCGGCTGTCGAGCATGGTGATCTGCTCCTTGCGCATCCCGGCCGCCAGCATCAGCTTGCAGCAGGCGGTTGCGGCGGCACCCGCACCCAGGCACACCATACGCACGCCACTGATTTCCTTGCCCTGGATTTCCAGCGCATTGAGCATCCCGGCCACAGTCACTATGGCAGTGCCGTGCTGATCGTCGTGGAACACCGGCACGGGGCAGCGCTCAATCAGCACCTCTTCGATATGGAAACACTCCGGCGCCTTGATGTCTTCCAGATTGATGCCACCAAAGGTGTTGGCGATGGCAGCCACAGTCTGGATAAATTGCTCTGGGCTGTCGGTATCCACCTCAATGTCCACGGAATTGATACCCGCAAAGCGCTTGAACAGCAGGGATTTGCCCTCCATCACCGGCTTGGATGCCAGCGGGCCCAGATTGCCCAGGCCCAGGATAGCGCTGCCGTCAGAGATAACCGCTACCAGATTGCCCTTGCCGGTGTAGCGATACGCCGCCTCCGGGTCTTTGGCAATCTCGCCCACGGGCTCCGCCACGCCCGGACTGTAGGCGAGAGACAGGTCCTCCTGGGTCTGGGCGGGGGTGGTGAGTTCCACCGAGAGCTTGCCCGGTGTGGGCAGGGCGTGGTAGTCGAGCGCCGCCTGGCGCAGTGAGTCGCTCATCTTGAGGCTGTCTCTAAAATTCAGAGGTTGAAATACTCGGCCGGCCGGCTAGCGGGCCCGGCTACTTCGGGGGCCGGAGAATAACCGATGGCCACTGGCACCCACAAGAGAGCAGCGGCATGTGGACCGTTAGTCCCTACTAATTTTAAGGGAGAATTTGGAGTCCACCGCAATAAACCAGCGCTTGTGGTGAGAATTCTGGGACAGATATTTCGTACCCCTGTCTACCAGCCAACCCCTAACCTCTATTTTGGCCCCTTGCCAGTCGCTCGGGGTCAGCTGGCCATATTCCCCGGAGTTGCTCAGCCGCAGGGTCACGGGTCCATCCAGGTGGAGCCAGAGAAAGCGGTTGTACTCCGCCTTTTGCACCCTGCCCAGCAGCAGCACAAAGCCGCCATCACCAGGGCCCACCTCCGCGGCGTGCAACGGGGGCCAGGCCCCCGGTGCCCAGACACCCAGCGCTCTCTGGCGCGCCCGCTGCTCGCGCTGGGACAGGCACTCCGCCAGTGTCAGGTTGGGGGCTATCGCTATATGGAAGGCCAGCCCGGCGGACAGCAGTGCCGACTCCAGGCTTTCACCGCGGTGGTTGTAGACATGGGCCAGCAATCGTCCATAGCGGTCGTAACGCTCCTGGTCGAACACCAGTTCCAGGCCCCCGTTGCCGAGAAAGCGCTCGCTGAACCGCTTGGCCTCCTGTGCCAGCGGTTGTGCAGGAGCGTCGGCCCGTGCCAGCTCCGGTGTGTTCACGCCGATCAGGCGCACTCGGCGCCCGTCTTGCAATATCAGCGTGTCGCCATCGCGCACCTCGCGCAGGGCCACCAGCTCATCCGCCGGTGCGAACACACAGTCGACAGCGACCGGCAATACCGGCAGCAGGAGATAGGCAAGGGCACCTAGACAGACCCGCAACGCGGCCCCAAACCAGCTCGAGCCCATTGTGCCGGGGGCCACGTCTGCGGCACCCGGTTGCCGGGCGGCTCTACTTGGAGATACGGCTGCCGAAACGTTTCTTGAAACGGTCAACACGGCCGCCGGTAGTGGCCTGCTTCTGCTTGCCGGTGTAGAAGGGGTGGCACTGGGAGCAGACGTCTAGCTGCAGGTCTTTGCCCAGGGTGGAACGGGTCTTGATCACGTTGCCGCAGGAACAGGTGGCCGTAATATCTGTGTAGGCGGGATGGATATCTGCTTTCATGATTGCCTCTTTTCGAATCCGCCACCCGATCCATTGCCGGGCACGGAGTCGTCATTGGTACAGGAACTTCGGTGTTGCCACCTGGATTCCGGGCTGGTTAAAAAGTCGGCGCATACTATCAGATCGGCGCCGTGGTTCAAGTCCGGATTTGCCGTTCCAGCCCCAATTTCAATCCGCCGCCGAGATCAGCTGCCGCAGTGCCTCCAGATGCCGCTGCAGAGCCCGACTGCCATCGCTGGTGAGGTGGTACCAGGTGACGGGGCGGCGCTCGACGAAGTCCCTGTCCAGACCGATATAACCGCACTCTTCCAGGCGCCGCAGCTGGGCGCCCAGGTTGCCATCCGTGACTTCCAACTGCTCCTTGAAGCGGGAAAAGCTGATCTTTTCATGCTGTGCCAACAGCACACAGACGGCGAGCCGCACCCGGTGTTCCAGGACCGGGTCCAACTGTTTCAGAGCCTTCACTGTGCAGTTCCGGAAGGCCGGTTCGCTACGCGCTGGGCAATGCCGCTGCCCACCAGCGCAAAGCCGACAAGCACTCCCGTCAGTGTCCAGGCGTAGGGAGGGGAGAGGAGCACCATAACGCCGTAGCAAGCCAACATCAAAAAGCCACTGTAGAGCAGTGGCCGGTCCAGATGGACGCCCGCCAGACTGTAGGACAGTCCGGCAACCAGCAGAAACAACTCCGGTCCGCCCCAGCCAGATCCGCTCATCATGGAGGCAAAGGCCAACAGGAAGGCGACACCAGTTATCAGCCAGTGCAATCCGTATCGGCGCCCCAGAGCAGTGTTGTTGATGCCCCTGCGGCGTTCATTGCGCGTGCCCAGCCACCAACTGAACAGGCCCCCCGCGGTGCCCGCCACCAGGAAGTAGATGGAGGTAAACCGCGGCGCCAGGTCCACCAGGGTAAAACCGATAAAAATCACCGGGCCCCACAGAAAATAGAGAGCCGGTATGCCCCCGCGCACCTCCCCGTTGCGCACCGCGCAGGTAACGTAATCCAGGTTGTCCTTGATTCTATCCACGTCAGTCATGGCACTATCACTCGCTTGTTTTAATAGATAGCTCTAAATAATAGAGTTGCTATTCATAATACTCTAATATTTAGAGTGTGCAAGCAGAAGTCGCCCTCCCTGTACCTGGCCGAGCCAGCCGCTACACTAGCAGCCTGCTGAAAAAGCCTTCCCTGGCTTTTCTCAGCCCGGGTTTGCGGCCTGTGTCCACAAGCCCTCCACGACAGATTGAGCCGTTACACGCTGGATTGGCAGCCCGAACATCGCTGCTCGGGACAGCAGGGCCCAGTGACTTTTAAGATTTTCGACGGAGGTAGGGTGCAGCAGGCGGTTCCACAGGGGGTCATCCTGAGGCTGGCAGTGCCGGTGCCACTGCGGCGGCTGTTCGACTATTTGCCGCCGGAGGGTCTGGACCCCCAGCTTCTAGCGCCGGGCCAGCGCCTGTGGGTGCCCTTTGCCGGGCGCAGGCTGGTGGCGGTGCTGGTGGAGATAGTGCAAGAATCACCACTGGCGGAACTGAAACCAGCTCAAGAGTTGATTGACCGCACCGTACTCTTCGATGAAGGCAGCCGCAGTTTTCTCAGCTGGATCGCGGGCTATTACCAGGCTCCCCTGGGTGAGGTTTACGCGGCCGCAATGCCCGCCGCGCTACGCAAAGGCAAATCTGCCCACCACTGGGCCGAACAGTGGCTGCAGTTGACCACGGACGGCAAGGGGTTGCCGGACTCGGCGCTGGCGCGCGCGCCCAGACAGCAGGCACTGCTGCAGCTGCTGCTGCGCGAGGGCAGACAGAGCCGCACCTGCCTGAAAACCCGCAAGCATGGCTCGGCGACGGTTCGCGCCCTACAGGAACGCGGCCTGGTGGAGTGGGTGGCGGGCCCCACGGTGCCGCCGCCAATGCCAGAGGTGGAGCCCTCCCCGGCTCCACAACTGAACAGCGAACAGCAGCTGGCACTGGACGCGGTGAACTGCAGCAGTTTTTCCGCAACGCTGCTGGAGGGCACCACTGGCAGTGGCAAAACGGAAGTCTACCTGCGCCTGGTGGAGGGGGTCCTGGCGGCGGGACGTCAAGCGCTGCTGCTGGTGCCGGAGATCGGTCTCACGCCCCAGACCCTGCGCCGTATCGCCGCGCGCTTTCCCGGGCACAGTATCGCCGCCCTGCACTCGGGTCTGGCCGAGGGGGAACGCGCCCGCTCCTGGCTGGCCGCCGCAGCCGGACAGGCGGATATCGTCATTGGTACCCGCTCGGCAATTATGACTCCACTGCCCAGGCTCGGCGCAGTATTGGTGGACGAGGAACACGACGCCTCCTTTAAACAGCAGGATGGTGTGCGCTACTCAGCCCGCGACCTGGCGGTGGTGCTGGCACGCAAAGCCGGCGTGCCAGCCCTGCTGGGCTCCGCCACGCCCGCTTTGGAAACCCTGCACAATGCCCTGAGCGGCCGCTACCAGCACCTGCGTATGCGCCGCCGCGCCGGGGGAGCCCGCGCGCCACAGATCCACCTGGTACCCACCCTCGGGGAGCCATTGGAGGAAGGGTTTGCGCCGCAGGTATTGCGCCATATCGGTGACACCCTGGCGCGGGGTGAGCAGGTATTGGTGTTTATCAACCGGCGGGGGTTCGCGCCGGCACTGATCTGTGATGAGTGCGCCTGGATCGCCGACTGCCCGCACTGCTCCAGCAAGCTGACCCTGCATCGCCGCCAGCGCCAGCTCCGCTGTCACCACTGTGATTACCGCCGCCCCCTGATGGACAGCTGTCCCCAGTGTCACAGCCGCTCAATCTCAGCGCTGGGGGGCGGTACCGAACGCAGCGAGGAACTGCTGGCGCGGCGTTTCGCGGGCTATCCGGTGATCCGCGTCGACCGGGACACCACAGCCAGCAAACAGGCACTGGACCAACTGCTGGCGCCCGCCCGCAATGGCGAGCCCTGCCTGTTGCTGGGGACCCAGATGCTGGCCAAAGGGCACCACCTGCCGCGGGTAACCCTGGTAGTGATTCAGGATGCCGACGGCGGTCTGTTTAGCGCAGACTTCCGCGCACCGGAACGCACCGGCCAGTTGCTGGAACAGGTGGCCGGCCGCGCCGGCCGCGGCAGTTTGCCCGGGCGGGTGCTGGTACAGAGCCGCTTCCCCGAACACCCACTGCTGCAAACGTTGCTGGAAAAGGGCTACAGTACTTTTGCCCGCCAGCTGCTGCGCGAGCGCGCTGCGGCACAGCTGCCCCCCCTGAGCGCCATGGCCCTGGTGCGCGCCGAGTGCGAGGAACCGTCCTGGGCCGAGGGCTTTTTACGGGACGCGCGCCTGTTTATGCAATCTCTGGCACCGCCCTCAGCGGATTTGCGCTACCTCGGACCGGTACCGGCGCTGCTGGAGCGCAAATCCGGCAGGTTTCGCTTCTATATTCAGATAACGGCCGGGCAACGCAGTCAGTTGCAACCGCTGCTGGCGCGCCTGTGCCAGTGGGCCGAGGGCAGCAGCAACCGCCGCCTGCGCTGGGCGGTGGACATGGATGCGCAGGAGCTCGCCTGAACCTATCGCCGGGAATTTCTTGTTTGGGCTCCGGGCGCGGGTGATAAACGGTACAATGCTGCGCCGGGCACAATATCCACCACTAGAATCCACCACTAGAGAACCGTAAGAGAAGCCGATGAGCCGTCGCAATGCCAGCCGCCGCAGTCCTGCGGGCAAGCCCCCTTGGGTCTGGTTCGTACTGGGTAATTTTGTGGGCGGCTTCGCGGTGTTTATGATCTTCGTCAGCGGACTGGAGCCGGCCCAGCCCGGCGCCCAGCCGCGACAACAGACGGATCAGCAGCCACAGCAGACGCGCTTCGATTTCTACACCCTGTTGCGGGACAGCGAAGTCAGCGTGCCGCCGCCGAAGACCGCCAGACCGGCGCGTCGCCTGGATGGCGGCAGCAGCAGTGGTGCCGGCAATCCAGCCCCGCAGCCGGCACAGCCCGTCGGAGTAAATCCCAACTACAGCTACATACTCCAGGCGGCGTCATTTCGCGACGCCAAGGAAGCGGAAAAACTGCGCGCGCGGCTGACCCTCGCCAATCTCGACGTCAAGGTGGAGACAGCCACCGACAGCCGCGGCACCTGGCACCGGGTCCTGGTCGGCCCCTACCGGAGCCGCTCACAGATGGCAAAAGCCCGCCAGGTGCTCGCCGACCACCGCCTGATGCCTCTGGTACTCAAACGCCCGCACGACTCCTGAGTCCCTCCGACGACCCCTGCAATACCCGGGTGGGGCGATAATCCGCTCACGTCGCCAACCGCCCCCCGGTCCCGGCCTTTTGCCGGCCCTGTGTTGAAAAGCCGGGCCATCGACCTCACCTATGCTAGTCGATACGCAATTTAAGAGGGGCGCACAGGTGCAACAGTATCGCGGAACCACCATTCTCTCCTGCCGTCGCAATGGCAAAGTCGTTATTGGCGGCGACGGCCAGGTGTCTATGGGAAACACCATTATGAAAGGCAATGCCCGCAAGGTGCGCCGCCTGTACAAGGACCAGGTTATCGCCGGTTTTGCCGGCGGTACCGCCGATGCCTTTACCCTGTTCGAGCGTTTCGAGGCCAAACTGGAAGCCCACGGCGGCCAGCTGACCCGCGCTGCGGTGGAGCTGGCCAAGGACTGGCGCACCGACCGCGCCCTGCGCCGGCTGGAGGCACTGCTAGCAGTCGCCGATGCCAGCGCCAGCCTGGTGGTTACCGGCAATGGCGACGTAATTCAGCCGGAAGACGACCTGATCGCCATCGGCTCCGGCGGCCCCTTCGCCCAGTCCGCTGCCCGCGCCCTGCTGGACAACACTGATATGGAAGCCCGCGCCATTGTTGAACAGGGTTTGAAGATCGCCGGAGATATCTGCGTCTTCACCAATCAGAACCACACCATCGAGGAATTGAGCTATTGAGTGGCTCCCCGCCTCGCAGTCAAGGTTACCGAGAATTCTTATGTCCCAAATGACCCCCCGTGAAATTGTGCAGGAACTCGACCGCCATATCGTCGGTCAGCAGGACGCCAAGCGCGCCGTGGCCATAGCGCTGCGCAACCGCTGGCGCCGTATGCAGGTGAGTGAAGAGCTGCGCGCGGAGATCACCCCGAAGAATATTCTTATGATCGGCCCCACCGGTGTGGGAAAAACCGAGATAGCCCGCCGTCTGGCCAAGCTGGCCAACGCACCCTTTATCAAGGTGGAAGCCACCAAATTTACCGAAGTGGGCTATGTGGGCCGCGATGTGGAATCCATAGTGCGCGACCTGGTGGAAATGGCGGTGAAACTGGAGCGGGAAAAGGCCATGGAATCGGTGCAGCAGCGGGCTCTGGATGCCGCCGAGGAACGCGTCCTGGACGCTCTGCTGCCCCCCGCCCGCGGCAGCGAGCCGTCGGAAAAAGATTCCGGTACCCGGCAGCTGTTTCGCAAAAAGCTGCGCGAAGGTGACCTCGACAACAAGGAAATTGAAATCGACCTGGCCGTCTCCCCCATCGGGGTGGAGATCATGGCGCCGCCGGGCATGGAGGAAATGACCAATCAATTGCAGGGCATGTTCTCCAATATGGCCCAGGGCAAGACCCGCAAGCGCAAACTCACCGTCAAACAGGCGCTGAAACAGCTCAGTGACGAGGAGGCAGGCAAGCTGATCAATGACGAGGAGATTAAAAGCCGCGCCATCCAGGCCGCGGAGCAAAACGGCATAGTGTTTCTGGACGAACTGGACAAGGTGGCCAAGCGCCAGGAGGGCGGGGGTGCCGACGTGTCCCGCGAAGGAGTGCAACGCGACCTGTTGCCGCTCATTGAAGGCAGCACCGTGACCACCAAATACGGCATGATCAAGACAGACCATATCCTGTTTATCGCCTCAGGTGCCTTCCACCTGGCCAAGCCGTCGGATCTCATCCCCGAGCTGCAGGGGCGGCTGCCCATCCGCGTGGAGCTGAGTTCACTCACCTCCGCGGATTTCGAACGCATTCTCACGGAGCCGTCGGCGTCCCTGACCGAACAGCAGAAGGCCCTGCTGGCCACCGAGGGGGTAAAACTGCAGTTTGCCGAGGACGGTATCCGCCGTATCGCCGAGGTGGCCTGCGAGGTCAATGAACGCACGGAGAATATCGGTGCACGCCGCCTGCACACAGTGCTGGAGCGTTTGCTGGAGGAAATTTCCTTCGATGCCAGCGACGACCAGGGTTCCCTGACTGTGGATGCGGCTTACGTGGACAGTCACCTGGGCGAACTCAGCCAAAATGAGGACCTGTCGCGTTTTATTCTGTAATGAAACCCCACAAAATCCGTTTGAATCGCGCAGAGAAAAACCTGTGGCTACTATTTGATGACGGTGACTTCACCCTGCCGGCGGAGTACCTGCGCGTCTACTCCCCCAGCGCCGAGGTGCGCGGTCACGGCGGCGGTGAACCCAAGCTGGTCAGCGGAAAAATGCATGTGGGGATCGACAGAATCGAGACCGCCGGGCGCTATGCACTGAAAATCGATTTTGACGATGGCCACGATACCGGTATCTACACCTGGCAATACCTGCATACGCTGGCTATCGATTATGTGGCCAACTGGGACCACTACCTGCAGCGATTGCGCGCCGCCGGCAAGGGGCGCGACCCGGATGAACAAGCGGTGAAATGGATGGGCTGACATCACTGCCTTATTCGCTGTGCCGGTGGGAAAATCGTGCAATAGACACAGGCTGTACTGTCGTCCCCAACAACCCTGGTTGTAGCACCTTCCTGCACTCGCGTTTTTCAGCCCGGAGGCGGCCAGCTCCGCAAAAGAATTCCCAGGCCTGATCGATACATCATACCGCTGTCATATTTCCGGACTCTAATGCTCGCCAAATTCACGAGTTTCGGAGAACCATCGTGGCAAAAAAACTTGTCCGCGCACTCGGCGCCCTGTGCCTGACACCCCTGGCCCCAGCCCTGTTATCCGCAGAACTGCCCGACTATCAGATCAGCAGCGACTGGTTTACTGAGGGCAGTGAGCACCTGAAAGAGCGCGCCTCTCTGTCCGAGCGGGGCAAAACAGCAAAAAATGTCATCCTGTTTGTGGGCGACGGCATGGGCATATCCACCCTTACCGCCGCGCGTATCCTGGAGGGGCAGCTGCGCGGTGAGCCGGGGGAGGAGAATTATCTGGCGTTTGAACGGTTTCCCTACAGTGCGCTGATCAAAGCCTATAACACCAATCAACAGACCCCGGATTCCGCCGGGACCATGACCGCGATGATGACCGGGGTGAAGACCCGTGCCGGGGTGATCAATATTGATGGCGGGGCTCAGCGCGCTGACTGCACCGGCAGTGCGGGTAAAGAACTCCATACCTTTCTCGAACTGATGGAGAGTCGCGGCAGGTCCACCGGCATAGTGTCCACTGCCCGTCTCACCCACGCGACCCCCGCCGCCACCTATGCGCGTAGCCCGGAGCGCGGCTGGGAGTACAGTGCCGAAGGCCCCTGTGTGGATATCGCCACACAAATGGTGGAGTCGGAGTATGGCGACGGTATCGACGTAATGCTCGGCGGCGGCCGCCGCAGTTTTACGCCCACCAGCGCGGAGGGCCGGCGCAAGGATGGGCGCGATCTCACCGGCGAGTGGCTGCGGCGCTACCAAGGCCAGCAGAATGCGCTTTACGTGCAGACCGGTTCCGAGCTGGCCGCCGTCGACTTCTCCTCCACGGAAAAGCTGCTGGGTCTCTTTACCAGCAGCCATATGAGTTACCATGCCGACCGCACCGCCAGCGGTCGCGATGAACCAAGTATCGCCGAAATGACCGTAGCGGCAATCGATCTGTTGCAGAAAAATAGCAACGGTTACTTTCTGATGGTGGAGTCCGGCCGCATTGACCATGCGCACCACGCCGGCAATGCCTACAATGCCCTGCACGATACGCTGGCCTTTTCCAACGCGGTAAAAACAGCGCTGGACAAAGTGGATCTGAACCGTACGCTGGTCCTGGTGACGGCGGATCACAGCCATGTCATGACCATCGCTGGTTATCCCACCAGGGGCAATCCTATTCTCGGAAAAGTAGTGGGCAATGACAGCAGCGGTGCGGCGGAATCCCAGGTGGATACCGCGGCCGACGGCAAGCCCTATACGACCCTGGTCTACGCCAACGGCCTGGGTTACGCCGAGCTGGGTGACAATACCGATGCGGACGGCCGCTACAGCCTGGCCGCCGACAATGGGCGCAAAGATCTCAGCGGGGTGAACACAGTGGCGTCCGGATACCACCAGGAAGCCCTGGTGCCCTTGAGTGCGGAGAGCCACGCCGGTGAAGATATCAGCCTGCATGCCATCGGCGCTGGCGCCGAACTGGTGCAGGGAAGTCTCGAACAAAGCGTTGTTTTCCACTTGATGGCCGGCGCAACAGCCTTATCGGTGACTGAAGAATAAATTAGGGGTAATGCACCATGAAAGTTTTCTCTAAGACCACTTTGGCCCTCTCTGTGGCCCTGATCGCCGCTGGCTGCAGTGATGACAATAGCAACCCGGAACCTACCCGGCCGTCGGAGCCGCAGGCACAGGCGCTGAGCCTGTCACCGGCCCAGCGCGACAGCGACTGGTTTAAGGCGGGGCAGCAGGCCCTGGCTGCAGCCCAGGCCCAGCGCATTAACAATACTCCCGGCGCTGCGAAAAATATTATTTTGTTTGTTGGCGATGGCATGGGCATCTCCACCGTGACCGCAGCGCGGATCCTGGCTGGACAACAACAGGGGCGCCCGGGTGAGGAGCACCAGTTGAGCTTTGAGCGGATGCCGTTTGCGGGACTGGTGAAAACCTATAACACCAACCAGCAGACCCCCGACTCCGCCGGCACCATGACCGCGCTGGTCACCGGTGTGAAAACCAAGGCCGGTGTATTGAGTGTGGCGGAGGATGTGGCGCGGGGGGACTGCGCCGCCAGTCTGGATCGCCAGCTGACCACCGCCATCGAACTGGCCGAAGATCTGGGCAAGAGCACCGGCATCATCAGCACCGCGCGGATTACCCACGCCACACCGGCGGCCACTTATGCCAAGGTACCCGAGCGGGGCTGGGAGGCCTCCGCCCCCGAGGGCTGCCGCGATATCGCGGCACAATTTGTCGAGTTGCAGGCGGGCGATGGTATCGATGTGGCCATGGGCGGGGGCCGGCGCAACTTCCTGCCCGTGGATGTCACCGACCTGGAGGGCGGGGAAGGCCGCCGTGAGGACGGCCGCAACCTGGTCCAGGAGTGGCAGGCGCGCTATAACGACGGCGTCACCAATGCCGCCTATGTCGAGGACAGCGCTGGTTTCGCGGCTGTGGACACAGCCTCCACAGACAAACTGCTGGGCCTGTTTAACGGTTCACACATGCGTTACGAGGTGGACCGCGGCAACGACATTGCCGGCGAGCCCTCCCTCACCGAAATGACTGCCAAGGGTCTGGAGCTGCTGCAGAAAAATAGCAATGGTTATTTGCTGATGGTGGAGTCCGGCCGTATCGATCACGGTCACCACGCCGGCAGCGCCTATACCGCCCTTACGGACGCGGTGGAATTCGACCGGGCCATCCGGTACGCCATGGACCACACCAGCCCCGAGGACACGCTGATCATCGTTACCGCCGACCACAGTCATGTGATGACCATTGCCGGCTACCCGACCCGGGGCAATCCGATCCTCGGCAAGGTCATAGGCAACGACGCCAGTGGTGAGGCGGAAATTGCCCATACCCTCGCGGGGGACGGCCTCCCCTACACCACGCTGACTTACGCCAATGGTCCCGGCTACAGCTCCGACGACAACGGCGGGCGCAAAGACCTGACCAGCATTGATACTACTGCCGTGGACTACCGCCAGGATGCCCTGGTGCCTCTGGGCAGTGAATCCCATGCGGGTGAGGACGTGGGTGTCTGGGCGCGGGGTCCCGGAGCCCACCTGGTCAGCGGTACCAACGAACAGAGCTACCTGTTCCACGTAATGGCCCGCGCCGGTGGTTTGCTGGAGGGAGCTGGCAACTAAACGGGGCTTTGCTCACCTGTTCGACCAGCGTCCTGTAACACCGGCGGTGGATAGTCCGCCGCCGGTGTCGTTTACACTAGCGGTTCAACAGCCCCTTCACCGCCTGGGGCAGATCCGCCGGGAAAATCACGTTCTTGGCATTGTCGGACTGGGAGAGTTCGGACAGGGCGCCGATATAGCGCTCACCGAGCAGATACATCACCGGCAATTCCTGCTCCCCTATGGCCTGGGTCACCCGCTCGATGGCCTCGCGGCTCGCGTCAGCCAACACCACCTGGGCCTTGGCGTCGCGCCTGGAGGCCTCCAGGCGGCCGTCCGCCTCCAGAATCGCCGCCTGCTTTTCCCCCTCGGCCCGGGTCACGGTCGCGCGGCGCTGGCGCTCCGCCGCCGCCTGCTCCTCCATCGCCGTCTGCATGGTTGACGAGGGGTTGATATCCTGGATTTCCACGGTTTTCAGATTGATACCCCAGTCGGCGATATCATCGGAGATCCCCTCCTTGAGTTTCGCCTTGATCAGTTCCCGCGACGACAGCGCCGCATCCAGGGACATTTCGCCAACGATGGAGCGCAGTGCCGTCTGCACCAGATTTTGGATGGCGATAGTGTAGTCCTCTACACCGTAAACCGCTTTTTCCGGCGAGATGATGTTGATGTAGGCTACCGCGTTGGCGATGATGGTGGCGTTGTCCTGGGTGATAACCTCCTGGGACGGTATATCCAGCACTATGTCCTTGGTGGTGACCTTGAAGGGAATCTGATCGATATAGGGGATAACCACATTCATGCCCGGAGGCAGCGTCTTGTGGTATTTACCCAGCCTTTGAACGATGTGTTTGAAACCCTGCGGTACAATACGTACCCCCTTGGCGATGGTGATGACCACCAGTGCCACCAGCGCCAGAACAACATATAAACCTTCCACCAGTTTCTCCTCCCCGGATGCTAAAGCGATTTTTGTATGGGCCCCTGACGGGCCGCTGCCCCAAACTGGGACTTTTTGGTTGCAAATCAAACGTGTAACGGCTTGATTTGTCGCGCAGGGTTTGCGGACCTTGGCCGCAAACCCTGGCTAAGAAAAGTCATAAATAGTCAGGCAGCCGTAACAATCAGCGTATTGCCGGAAATTTTGCCGACCTTCACCCGCTCGCCGACCGCTATATCGTCGGTGCAAATAAACAGCCATTCTTCTTCGCCGAGAATGGGCGCCGGGAATTTCAGCTTGCCGCGGCTTTTGCCCGCGTTGGATTCAATCACCATACCCACCTGTCCATACAGCGCCTCCGCGGCCATGCCGGCAGTGGTGCGATCGCGCCATTTGGGCTTGATAAACTTCAGCCACAGCAGCAGCGCCGCTATGGAACCTGCGGCCCACAGCAACAGTTGCATGGCAATCGGCATATCCACCACCAGCAGCAACACCCCCATCAACAGCGCCGCCAGCCCGAACCAAAACAAAACGAATCCGGACACGAAGATTTCGGCAGTTACCAGCAGCAGTCCCAATACCAGCCAGTGCCAGTAGGCGATATGTGTATTCAACCAGTCCAGCATGGCCTGTTTCACCCTGTTATTTATTCGTGGCGCTTATTATGCCAAAAATTATCGACGGCCGATGCATTGGCCTGTGGCTGCTGCTTGGGGGGCACGCTACCCACCGGGCACCCCCGCATCAACCCGCGACCTATTTGTGCCCCCGGGTTAATGGCGGTGCGGCTTTTCCGGCCGGGAACAGATCCGCACTCAGCCGCTGAATCCCTCGGTACAGGGTGGCCCCCCGCTGTCCGGCAATCTCCAGCAGAGCTACCAGTTCACCCGGCGGTATCTCCCGCTCCGCTGCCAGCAGCTCGCACAGCAGGTGCAGGTCGCGCCAGTCCCCCAGCATCCGGGAGAGCGCTTCCAGCGGGGCACAGCGGTCAGCCAGGGATGGATAGCGCTCTTGCAACAGGCGGCAGTGGTACCAGTGGTCTTTGGTCCGCTTGCGATATTCGTGCAGCGTCCCGGCAGCCCTCCGGGGAATCGCCCTGGCTTTTAATTTGCGGGCACGCCCATAGGCACGGAAAAATCCGCGCTTGCCCTGTCTCCAGCGCAAATCCACCAATGGCCAGTCCGGTATCCGCCCCGCCCCCCGGCGCAGCGACTCGGCGGCCTGCGCCAATGCCGCCCTGTCCCGCCGCCCGCAGCGCGCGGCAATAAAAGTGTGGATCCGGGGAAAATCCTGCGGTGTGGCAATGGCGGCATAGGCGTCGCAAACCGACACCATATCGCGATTGGCGGCCAGACGGCGGGCCAGGGTGCGGTAGTGGGCATTCTCGCGCCGGTACAGCGCCTCATGCCCGCCCCGTATCAGGCGCAGCAGGGCGCGCATCTTCTTGCAATGCTTGCGCAGCTCGTGCACCGCCTCCGGTTCCGGCAGTTCCCCGGAAGCCGTGGCGGCAGCGGTTACCTCGGCCTGGGCCGCAGCCTTGATGGCGGCAGCAAATGTCTCCCTGCTGTTCAGTCGATAAGCCATGTATTCGCTGTTGCCCAATCCGTGCCCACGAATCCAGCGGGCCGGTAACAAACCGGAAGCCGGCACAATAATCTCTGCACCCGCACATCCCTGCCAGCTTTTCGGCCGCCGGCGGCCGCACTAGCAGGCTGTTGAAAAAGTGTTTTTCAGCAGCCTGCTGTCCCGAACAGGGATGTTCGGGCCGCAAATCAAGCATGTAACTGCTTGATTTGTCGTGGAGGGTTTGCGGACATGCGCCGCTAACCCGGGTTGAGGAAAGCCAGGGAGGGCTTTTTCAACAACCTGCTAGGGCCCGTTGACATTAGGGAACGTCTGAATAACTCAACAATCGCTACGGCAGTATCAGTATTTTCTGGTGCGGGCCTGAATTTGACCAAAACAACCCTGAGATTGTTTGTTTTTTCACCTGGAATCTACTTCTCAGCAGATTCCAGGTGCACTGGCC